>CAMHCL010000141.1 GCA_946183625.1 uncultured Lachnospiraceae bacterium | reverse complement strand
TCCCTCTTGTCTGCCGCAAGATCAACCAGTAGTCCATAGCCTGAAGAAGCAGCAAGGGAATCAACTATATATATCTTATTGTCAGGGAATTCTGACTTCAGAATATCTGCCGCCTGGCAAGCACTGTGGTAAGTACCTGAAATACCTGTAGATAATGTAATATGAACTATATCTCTTCCTTTCTCCAGTAAGCCCCTGAAATAATCTACATAGTCGCCAACACTTACCTGGGATGTCTGTGCCTCAGCACCCTCTTGCATCATTTTCACAAGCTCACGAGGTGAAAGACTGATACCCATATCATCCGTACGAAGTTCTCCATTGACCGTAATTTTGAAGTTTACATACTGAATTTCTCTTCTTGCGGTCCATTCAGGGTTAAGATCACAGGCTGAACAACAGCTCAAAAAATAATTAGCCATTTTCTTACTCTCCTTAAAACTTAAAAATATTACATATTAAATAAATGTCAAAGATACATCTCTAAGCACTTATGATAAAGCTTTCTTCAAAAGCTTCTTATTCTTGTACATTTCCTGATCGGCTCTTTCAAATACATCTGAGAGAGACCAGTCAGTTTCAGGCTGATATTCGCTCATTCCACAGGCAACCACTACTCTGCCCTCTTCCCTGTTTATATCCACCTGCGTTCTAAGCTCCTGTATAAGAGCCTTACGATTATCATAATCCTCACCACGCATGATGACAACAAATTCATCACCACCAACGCGATATACAGGACTATGTTTGAAAACTCTGCAGACCATCCGGCAGGCTTCACGGATATATTCATCACCAGCCGCATGTCCCTGGCTGTCATTTACGACCTTCAAGTTATTCAGATCACATACTGCGATAGCAAATACAGGCTTCTTCTGATTGCTCATTTCATTATTGATATCCTGCTCCATTGCATCATAAGCACGTTTATTCTTAACTCCCGTGAGCGCATCGCGATTGGCCATATTGACAACATTATCAAGCTTCCGGCTGAGTTCCTCCTCGCGAACCATACGTTCGTTGATATTTACAACGCCGACTATAACATGCTTGGGATCCCCCTTCGGGTGAACCGCGCGAAGCTCAACATATTCAGGCTTTCCATCTATCAGAAGTCTATATGTTACGCTTAATTGCCCCAGATTATCAAGCATGGAGATGAAATAGTCACGGTCCATCATCTGTGCAAGCATCGGATAATCTTCATCATAGATGTCGTGGATCATATTTCTCTGGCTCTCACCAAAGAAATCCTTTCCATGACTTCCGATATGGAGCTTGCTATAGGACGCACTGGAGCTGAATTCATCATATTCATCTGTCTCAAGATCGATATAATAGAGCACCTCATATCTCGATGCCAGAGCATTAGCGATCTGCCCAAAGGTAATACTCCTCTCAACTGCCTGGGCTGCCTTAAGCTTGGCACGCTTCTCAGCATCAACATTTTTCACACCAATGATAATAAACTTATTGTCAGGATACTGTCCCTCAGTAACCTTGAGGTTGTAATACAGTACCTTATTATCCTTGACGAGACGGTACTCATGGTGGATAACCTCATGATTTTTATAAGCTTCAAGAAGGCGCTTTTTATTTACAACCTTCATAACATCTTCAACATCACCTTCGAATATCTTTTCAGAGATATTCTTTATAGCATCAGTATAAAAATCCTTTCCTGATGATATAACTGTCAGACTATCATCATTCTTCGAACCAACACCGTACTCAACATAGCTTCCATCCTCTGAATCAAGATAGAATACACTCTCATAGTCACTTGCCAGGGAAAATGCAATCCTCGAATATGTAATTTTTTCCTGATTATTACGGAAGCTCTTCTGACTAAAATGATCACTTGAAAGATATAGGTAGATAACAACTACGAGCATCAAAAGATAAGAGGCAATAAATGAAGCCATACAATCATCATAATTGCCGCTTTTAAGATCCAGGACTGCTCTGAGCTGCATGAATGCGCTGAGCAATGACACGCCTATGCTTAATATATAATGCCACTGAAGTGGCGCCCTTTTCTTCATTCTGTCCCCCTTGTCGCCCCGAATAAAAACTGGGTGTCATATATGGTGATATTATATCATATTTCATGCATCTATAAAACCTCAAGAATTTAACGAAATACTACAGTGTCACTACTGACGGTTAATTCAGTACATATAAGTGATTTACTCTTTTAGTCATTCGTAAAACTGATTTGACAATTCTGGCAACAAGGGCAAACCCCAAGCAAGTAATGGTATAATTAAACTTATCATACAGAAAGGAATGTTTCGCCTATGTATTGTGGAAAATGCGGAAAAAAGATAAATGCCGGTTCACAGTTCTGTGAACACTGCGGAAACCCTGTTCCACCCCAGGCCCCTAAGCAAAAGACCATTCTTCCAGTTATCATTATAGCTTCAACTGTAGTGGTAGTTACACTGGTCACATTGATCCTGCTTTTTGTGGTGCCCGGATATCTTCGTTCCGACTATGGTGGGAGAGCCGACAGTTCCTCCGAAAGAGACTGGGACGATGATGATGACGACGATGACGATAAAAAGAGCAAAAAAAATAAGGACAAAGATAAGTCCTCAAAAAAAGATTCTGACGAGGCAAGTCCTCAGGATGCAAAATCCGAAACCGAAACTGAAGCTGTAACTGATACTGAAGCCGAAGAAACAGCTTCTGAAACAGTCAGTGAAGAAGCCACTACTGAAGATCCAGAGCTGGCTATGATTGACTATGCCAAAAGCATGTCTACTAACATGCAGCCAAATATCGCCGACTTCTACTGGTATACCAGTTCTGTACTTTATGATGGAATACCTGCAGACGCAGTCTACTTCAATAAGCATAAGCTTACAGAAGGCGGCTGGAAGATGTATATGTTCAACGACCCATATTATGAAGCAAATAACCGAAGTGAAATGTGGGCAAATATCAATCTTCATACTGATGATGACGATGTAACTGCTTCAGCAACGATTGACTGGGGCTCAACTCTTGTCGCAGGTGATGATACATCCACTGCAAGCAGTGAGAAGACTGAGCTAAGTGGTTCATGGGACAATAAGTTCT
Organism: uncultured Lachnospiraceae bacterium; assembly: GCA_946183625.1. Classification (GTDB taxonomy): domain Bacteria; phylum Bacillota; class Clostridia; order Lachnospirales; family Lachnospiraceae; genus Eubacterium_Q. The sequence continues at coordinate 745 of CAMHCL010000141.1, read as the reverse complement.
TCACCGTCTCAACCGATTCTGGAAAGCTTACACTGACAGACTTCTACAGCAAGGGCATAAATCAGTTCGTCCTTGGTACATTTGAATGGAACGATGGAACCCTCGGACTTGTAGCTATGGTAAGGCCGGGAATTAATATTGAATATACACCTACTGAAAACTATTCAGCCGGTTCAGTATTCTTCACAAATCCCTATGCTACTACCGAAGCAACAACCCAGGCTACTACACAGGCACCCGATCCTGTAGAGCCTCTTCCTCCGCTTCCCGACAATCCACCCGATATCATGTGGCAGGCGGACGTAATTCTGCCGAGAGCCGCAAGCTTCACCGGTTCAATGTATGCTGATCTTTTTGATATAGAACCAAATGGAGATTTTTACATACATTGCTATGATGAAATATATGATGAATGGGGCAGCCATATAGTCACGATAGACTGGCTCACGATTAACCCCTATGAACTGATAGGCTATGATATATTTGGAAGCTTCGTAGATCTGAGATAACAGATCTACGAAGTCAGATCACATAAAACCATTCAGCGTCATTATTCATTTCCTTGACGCCCTTTCCGTCGAACTTCAGTTCCTGATTTGCAACATGAACCTTGGTTCCTGCCGGAACAGATCTCGTAAGGAATACATTACCACCTATTACGGAGCCTTCACCTATCACGGTATCACCACCCAGGATAGAGGCTCCGGAGTAGATTGTTACATTATCCTCGATGGTAGGATGACGT
>CAMHCL010000140.1 GCA_946183625.1 uncultured Lachnospiraceae bacterium | reverse complement strand
TTTTTTAATTAGTTGCTGACATATTTACTTTTCCATCGTCTCCTGAATTAATTCTCTTTTCAATTTCCCTGAACATATACATGGACATTCCACTTATTGTGTACATTACAGTTACAGGGGCAATAAGTGCTCCTATTACCATGAGGAACTGATTCCAGATGAAAATAGCTATTTCAAAGGCTATTACAAGGGTCATCAGCATTGTTCTTCCAAAGTACCTCGATACTATTCTTGAAGAATTCTTAATGCATGCAAACCAGGTATTATCATATCTGCCTGCCAAAGGATAGGCATAAACAAAGGTAAAATAACCTAATATGAAAAGAATGATACCACCTGCCAGGAAAAAATACTTAATTTTATTATCAGGATCAGCTATGGCATTATAAAGCTGGAAATCCATAAATATCGCCCATATTGCAAAGGCATTGATAAAGCCCATCGGATATCCGACCTTTAAATTCTTTTTCCACTCCCTGAAGAACATTTTAAATATATAGCCTTCACGATTATCCACCATCTTCTGCAGAACATAAAATGCCGTTACAGTAGATACACCTAGGAAGCCAGCTCCTATAAGAGTCAGTACGACCGCAAGCAGCTGACTGATAGAGGCACATAGATAACCTGCTGCAATTAGCGGAGCGCCTGTGACGAGCCAGCAAAAATTTAACTTAATCAAGTTCCAAAAAGTTTCAACAAATCTATACAAAGGTCCGTCTACACTAAAAAATCCTTTCAAATCATTCTCCTTCCGTACATAGTTCTTAATTTTATCAGCAATAATATAAACGCCGTATTGTAATATATTTTACAAAACGGCGTTTATAAAGTCAATATCAATATTTCAAGTCTTTACATTTACTATAAATCGTATTTCAATTTATATTTTGATTCATGGATTATTCTGTAAGAGAGTCACCTGACTTAACGATATCTTCAAGTCTCTTTCTCTCTGCTGCACCTTCCTGTGACCATGCAAGACAGTCCTCGTAACCTAGTGCATAACAGTTAGTAATCATATCTGAAACGATCTTATCAAATTCATCATCTGACTTAGCATAGATTGCATTCCATGAACCTGTAACTATAGCATCTGTAACCTGGTTCCAAGCAGCCTTTAATTCAGCTGACTGATCTGCATCTGCATAAGTTGTTGCTACAGCAACCTTAAATGCCTTGCTGCCATCTGCAAGCGTCTTAGCATCAAGATACTCATCTGGAAGCTTGATTGAATCATTTTCAACACCGAGCTTTTCTGCTACGAAAGATCTCCAGTCTTTCTCTGTGTCATTCTTAGCTTCTGTCTGCTCTGATGACCAATAATGCCAATCATATCTCTCACCTGAAACAGGATTTGTAGCTGATGTTGACCATGTTGTATTGTTGATCTGAATGCAGCCATCATTAAATGTCTTTCCACCAAGCTCTTCTGGCATAACAGTTGTTCTATCCTCTGCGCAAGCCTTACCAAGCTTTGTAAAGTATGTCTTTCCATCCTTATAGTACCAGCAGCCATCTGTTGCATCTGGAGTAGCCTGCAGTGACTTAGGTCCATAGTTGTATTCCATGTATCCATCTGGTGTTGAAAGGTAGTTGATGATAGCCATACATAGCTCAGGATACTGTGTATTAGCACCGATTGTCCAAAGTCTGTTTCCACCGTAAGTACTCATACCATAAACAACAGGAGTACAATCATCAGGTGTAAGTGAGCACATCATCTTATTCTGTGAAAGATGCTCATCTGTATTGTAGATATCTCTACCAGCATAGTTGAAGATTGAGTAGAATACACCACCGACCTTCATCTTCTCTGACATATCTGTATATGTCTGAGTCATTGAGTTAGGATCAAGAAGACCCTTCTGGTAAAGTGTGTTGTAGAACTTAAGCATTTCAAGGTATGGACCATTCTCTTCAAGAGCATCATGGTAAACACCTGAATCAACATCGTAAATACCAAGAGCCTGCTCATCATATCCATAATAAGCTGTAGCTGTTGACTTTACGTACATAACCATGTTTCCGTCCCAATCTGGCCAGAGTGAAGCTGCGTAAGTTTCCTTACCATTATCATCAGTTGGGCAGATCTGCTTCATTGACTCAAGAAGTGAAACATAGTCGTCAAGATTCTTAACCTCCGGATGACCGAGCTGCTCATAGAGATCCCAACGAATATCCCAGCTATACATGAAAGTCTCATGGTCTGCTGAGCTTGAAGCTACGTTGTGACCAAAGCCGTAAAGGCCGCCATCATCATTAAGAGTTCTATTTGCTGCAAGAGCTGTCTTCATGTGTTCTGCAATGTATGGACCATATTCATTAAGAAGATCTTCATCATCCCAGTTCCAAAGCATACCAGAATTTACAGCCTTCTTATACTTATCGCCGTTTGAACCCCAAACAACGATATCACCAAGGTTACCCTCCTGCATACGTGTATCATAAGCACCTGATACGTCACAGATAACATTAAGCTTTACATTGAACTTATCCTGTAAAAGCTTTCCTGACCAACCAGTAAGCTCACCTGGAACGTTTGCAAGCTGTGAGAAAACATCAAGTGTAACTGTGCTATCTGGCTTAAGACCATCATCAGCAATGAGAGCTACGATATCATCATCAGCATTTTCATCAGCACTGTCTGTAACACCCTGAGGAACTGTATACTCAGTAGCCTCTGTTGTAGCCTCTTCATTTCCGTTCTCGCCAGCCTTAGTTGTTGCGTCTGTTCCGCCTGCAGCTGTTGTAGCATCAGCGCCCTTAGTAGTAGCTGCTGTTGTAGAATCATTACCGCTACTTGATCCGCATGCTGTTAAGCTTGATGCAACCATAGTAGCAGTAAGTACTGCTGCCATCATCTTCTTAGATAACTTCATATTAATCCTCCTCTAAATATGCATTTGTACTTTCGTACGTTTAATTTAGCACTAACGCGGCCTGTTGTTGTAAGATGCGGGATTGCTAATTTGTACTTTCGTACGTTTAATTTAGCACCTTTGCATCTCCGCAATTTTGTGCTACATTTTGTATAATATTTGTATTGCTTACATTTTTAAGCTAGAAAAAATCTAGCATATCTTTATTAACCCTTAACTGCACCAAGCATGATGCCCTTTTCAAAATACTTCATCATGAATGGGTAAACCAAAAGAATAGGAATGATAGAAACCATTGAAACCGTATTCTTCATCGCAACTACGCTCCTGGCTGCCTCAAAGGCTGCTGAGCTTGAATTCTCGTTAAGAGATGTGCTCATTGTTAAGTAGTTATAAAGTAAGTGCTGGAGCGTACGCAGGTTCTGGCTCTGCTGCATGAGCATAAGAGAATCTGTGAAGGAGTTCCAGTTACCAACCGCACCAAAGATAGCGATTGTAGCAAGAATAGGCTTTGAAAGAGGCCATATGATTCTCATGAATACCGTCATGAAGCCGGCACCATCCATCTGAGCACTCTCTTCAAGCTCTGCAGGAATGCTCTCAACATATGTCTTTACAAGAATAATGTTGTAAGGAGCAACGATACCTGGAATGATGTATGCAAGGAAGTTGTTTGTAAGACCAAGCATTGACATGTTCATGTACCAAGGAATAAGACCTGCATTAAAGTACATTGTAATGAAAATAAATCTGTAAATAAAGGTTCTATGCCACATTTCCTTCTTGGTTACAAGGTAACCTACAAGGGCTGAAGCAAATACCATCAGTGCTGTTGCAAGAACTGTTCTAGCTATAGTAACAACGAAAGCAGTAAGTACTTCCGATCTGTTAACAATGTCGATGTAATAATCTGGGCTGTCGTGGTGTCTTCCGACTTGGTAATCAGTTGC
>CAMHCL010000139.1 GCA_946183625.1 uncultured Lachnospiraceae bacterium | reverse complement strand
TAATGAAGGTTGTGTGTGATCTTGATAAGGATGCGGATACAGCCAGTGGTTATTACTGGTCAAGTAAGAAAGGATCCAGTATTACTATAGATGAGGGCACAGTAATTGTGGCAGATATAGTAACTGAGGAGAAAGCTCCTATAACGATGATAATTCCTCTTATCAAGGAGAGGCTGTCTGTTCACAGAGGCACTGCAGAAGATAACTGAGAAAGAGATTTAGTCTATGAATAAGAAATATGCTAAAACTCCAACCGTCTATCAGATGGAGGCTACAGAGTGTGGTGCAGCTTCACTTTCCATGGTATTGGGATATTTTGGAAAACAATTACCTCTGGAAAAGCTCCGTATAGAGACAGGTGTGTCTCGAGACGGTTGTAATATGAAGAATATAATGCTGGCTGGAAGAAAGTTCGGTCTTGAAGTCCATGGATACCGTAAGGATTTAGATGGGCTTTTTGACGTACCTGTTCCGGCCATTATTCATTGGAATTTTAACCATTTTGTTGTTTGGGAAGGACGTAAAGGTAATGACTGTTACATTAACGATCCTGCCATGGGCCGTAGAAAACTCACTGTTCAGGATATAGATGACTGTTTTACAGGTGTAGTTCTTACATTTGCCGAAACAGATGCCTTCGAGAAGTCAAATGAAAAAGAAGGCATGTTCACATTCCTTAGATCAAGACTCAAAGGACAGATGGGTGCAATCCTGGCACTTATCATTCTTGGTTTCTTCCTGGTTATTCCGGGGCTTGTTGTACCGGTATTTTCTAAAGTGTTTATAGATGACATTCTCCTGGGTGGAAATGACGACTGGGTTATGGCGCTTCTTCTGGCTATGATCGGAACGGCGCTATTTAAATCTGCGTTGACGTTCTATCGTGGTGTTTTGCTGGAACGATTGCAACGTAAGATGATCATGACCACTTCTTATAAATTTATGTCGCACATGTTGAGACTGCCTATTTCATTTTTTGATCAGAGATATGTAGGCGATCTATCTAACCGTGTTACCAATAATGAAAGTATAAGTACATTCCTGACATCCAGTCTGGCGGACGTAGTACTTAACTGTATAGTTGCGCCTATGTATCTGGTGCTTCTTCTGATATACAGTCCGCTTCTGACTCTTATCAGTTGTATTTGCGTTACTATCAATATTGTGACCATGAAGAAGAGTGCTAACTATATTGCAAATATATCTATGAAGAGCCAGCAGGATCAGAGTAAAATGATCGGAACTCTCTTCAGTGGACTGAGAATAACCAGTACTTTGAAAGCATCTGGTACAGAAAATGAATATGTCAGTCGTCTGCAGGGAAATTATGCAAAGAGTATCCTTATGGAACAGAGCATGGGCATGCAGCAGGAAATGCTGAATGCCATTCCTAGTGTTTCCCAGAATTTCCTGACTGTACTTACACTTATCGTAGGTGGAGTTCTGGTAATAAAGGGCGAAATGACTGCAGGTATGCTTATAGCGTATACAAGTCTGCAGGCTTCCTTTACAACACCTGTTAACTCAATTGCTGGATTTATACAGCAGATCCAGACCACCAAAGCGGATATGGCCAGGGTTAACGATATCATGAAGTATGATGAGGATGTGAAATATCAGGAGAACGATTATGCTAAGTTCTCAGAAAAACTTCTCGGAGAAGTGACTATTGATAACATCGCATTTGGTTATGATATTCTGAAGGAACCTCTTATAGATAACTTCAGTTTCCATCTGGAACCAGGAAAGTCCATTGCCTTTGTCGGAGCCTCCGGTAGTGGTAAGTCTACAGTATCAAAACTGTGTTCAGGACTATATACTCCATGGAGCGGAGAGATAAGAATGGATGGAATCCCTATGAAAAATGTGCCTCCGATTGTTCTTTCTTCCAGTGTTTCTACAGTAAGTCAGAGTATCTCGCTTTTCTCAGGCACCATCAAAGAAAACCTGACAATGTGGGATAAGTTTATAAGTAATGAAGATATTATACGTGCATGTAAGGATGCATGTATTCATGATGCCATAACCCAGAAACCTGGCGCTTATGAGTATCGCATAACAGAAGGTGGTTCTAATCTGTCCGGTGGACAGAGACAGAGACTTGAGATCGCCAGAGCTTTAGTTGGTAATCCAAGTGTTCTTATCATGGACGAAGCAACTAGTGCACTTGACCCTATAGTTGAGAAGAGTATCCTCGACAACATTAAGAGAAGAGGATGTACTTGTATTATAGTTGCGCATAGACTTTCTGCGATAAGAGACTGTGATGAGATAATCGTTATGGATAACGGTAAGATAGTTCAACGTGGCACACATGAGGAGCTGTCCCATCTTCCTGGACATTATCAGAGACTCATTCAGAATATATAGGAGAGTATGATGGAAGAGATTCAATTAAAAGGTGGAAAAATCCATTATACAATTGCAGAACATGCCTCCTTCAGAGTTGACAAGGGTTCAGTACTTGTATATCTGATTCCTGTTCTGAATCAGAAGGATGGTCGCAGACTTCTTCTCGCTGAGTGTGAAGAAGGAAAGCTGATCCCGAACTTCTACCATAAATCCGAGCTTCTCGGAGAGTGGAGGTTTGGTTTTGTTGCCATGGATTCAGCAACCATGACCAAGCTAGATGAGGACGTATCCGATGAAGTGAAAATGGCTTTCGCCAAAGAAGCAGGTGTCAAGATTTTTGATCCTTCAGAATTTGACGAAATGGTCATTGAGAAATACGAGCTGGTAAGTGTAAAAGATAAGGGTTATCTGTATGCGGCAATCAGAGAGAAGGAACGTACTAAGGATAAATCCCTGAGACTTATATATAACCTATTCAATAAGACCAGAGGCGAAAAAAGAAGTGCCGCCAAGATGGAAACTGGCAAGGCTCTGTATGATGCTACCGCATATATATGTGATAAGATGCGGATAAATGTAGCATCTGTGGATAGAGTTGTTGAAACCAGCGGCCGTAGATATACCATTGATGATATTGCCAGAGTATCACATTTTGTTATCCGTTCTATAGTTCTGGAACAGGGATGGCATCATAAAGATACTGGCGCGATACTCGCTTTCAGAAAATCAGACAATCAGCCAGTTGCCTGTGTTCCGAAGAGTCCAAACAGCTATATAATATATGATCCGAAGACAGGTACATCTACAAAACTTACAAATGCACTGGCAGAAGATATAACTCCAAATGCATATATGTTCTACAGACCATTCCCGGAGAAACCGATGAAGAGGCTGGATCTGCTCCTTTTCGGTATTCAGAGCGTATATGTGTCCGATATAGTAAGATTGTTCCTGCTTACATTGTTGGGAACACTGGTAGGTCTCCTTATTCCATATATGAACGAGCAGGCTTACGACAAATTCATACCTATGGGTAATTCATCAGGACTTATACAGATAGGATGCGTGCTTCTGGCGTGCTCCCTGGGAAATATATCCTTTACGATCGTAAAGAATCTGGCGTCCTTCAGATCCATGAATTCCATGGAATATGCGGTGCAATCCGCTACATTTGACAGGTTGTTCAATCTGCCTGAGAGTTTTTACAGAGATTACGATTCTGCAAATCTTGGCCAGAGAGCTATGGGTATCACAACTATATATAATGTGCTGGCATCAAGCGTGCTTACCTCAGTGCTTTCTGCAATATTCTCGATAATGTATCTGTGGAGAATGTTTAAGTATTCATCTAAAATGTCCTTATGGGCGTTACTGCTTCTCCTGGGAGTTTCCGATTTTATCTTCATCATGGGAAACTGTCAAAATCTGGGATGCCACTACATTCGAATGCCTCCACACCATCTACAACATCCCCGGTCTCAAAGTGATCGGCTGCGACTTCCGTGATCTTCATCCGGGTTCCACGCTTAC
>CAMHCL010000138.1 GCA_946183625.1 uncultured Lachnospiraceae bacterium | reverse complement strand
TGGAAGTTCCTGAATACTATACACAATTCAATTATCAGAAACAGATATCAACCTGGCAACCTATATATAATCTGACAGCAGGACTTACGAATAATGCCATTAAGAAGTCTCTTCTTACTGTAAAGCCTTTAATTAACAGTATGAAAGATCCGCTTCCTGATGATATTCGTGAGAAATACGGTCTGATGGGACTATCGGAGGCTCTCGAAGAGATACATTTCCCAGAAAATGAAGAGAAACTCAAGATGGCAGTGAGAAGGCTTGCGTTCGATGAATTCCTCGAATTCCTGCTTAATGTCAGGAAGATGCGCGAGGAAAATGTAGCGATATCTAATGAACACCCACTTACTAAAGAATCCATAAATAAAGCGGATTCTTTTATTGCGGGTCTTCCTTACGAATTGACCCAGGGGCAGAAAAGTGCGGTGGAAGATATAATCGCGGATATGTCTTCAGAACATGTAATGAACAGACTTATTCAGGGGGATGTTGGCTCAGGAAAAACAATAGTTGCAGCCATAGCCCTTTATATGAATGCCTTGTCGGGTTACCAGGGCGCTCTAATGGTTCCGACAGAAGTTCTTGCAAAACAACATTTTAACGACCTTTCCAAGCTATTCAAACCTCTTAAGGTAAAATGTGCTCTGCTCACTGGCGAGGTCAGTGTTAAGGAAAAGAGACTTATTTACAAGGATATAGAAGAGGGGAAGGTTGATATTGTTATTGGTACTCACGCACTTATCCAGGATGTGGTGAAGTACAAGAACCTGGGACTTGTCATAACTGACGAACAGCATAGGTTCGGTGTTAAGCAGAGAGAGAAGCTTCATGATAAGGGAGATATGCCGCATACTCTTATTATGAGTGCAACACCTATTCCTAGAACGCTTGCGATAATCCTATATGCCGACCTGGATATATCAGTGATCAAGGATATGCCGGCTGGAAGAAAACGTATCAAGAACTGCGTTGTAGGAACAGATTACAGACCATCTGCATATAAGTTCATCACTGAACAGGTCCGAAGTGGACATCAGGCATATGTCATATGTCCTATGGTCGAAGACAGTGAGAAGCTGGATGCGGAAAATGTTATCGATTATGCAGATGAGTTAAGAGATAATCTTGGAAATGGAATCCGTATAGAGGTTCTTCATGGCAAGATGAAGGATGCTCTTAAGAATGAAATTCTGGAAAGATTTATAAATAAAGAGATAGATGTATTAGTCTCCACTACAGTTATAGAGGTTGGAATCAACAATCCGAATGCGACTGTTATGATGATCGAGAATGCTGAGAGATTCGGTCTGGCACAGCTACATCAGCTGAGAGGCCGTGTAGGACGTGGCGACGCCCAGAGCTACGCTATATTTATAAATGTAAAGAAGACCGAAGAGACTAAGGACAGACTTAAATGTATGGAGGAGTCAAATGACGGCTTCTACATAGCGGCACAGGATCTGAAGCTCCGTGGCCCCGGAGATTTCTTCGGAGTCAGACAGAGTGGCGAACTGAACTTCCATATCGCAGATATCTATAATCATGCAGATATGCTGAAGCTGGCACAGGAAGTGTCACTGACCATGTAAAAAATTTTTTATAATAAAAGAGGATGAATGATGAAAGAGAAGAAAGGTTTCATAATAGCTATAGCTGTTATGGCAGTAGTTATCATAGGTCTGGTTGCTTATATAGTGGTTTCTGGAAAGAAGAAGACCAAGGAAAATGAAACGACTACTGCAGCATCAACTACAGAAGAGGCGACTACTGAGGCTGATGCATCTGATGGTGATGCTGAAAAGGACGACAAGAAGGCTGATAAGGATTCTGATAAGAAATCTTCAATTCCAGATACAGCTTGCTATGTAACAATCTCTGATGGTGGCAACTGGAAAGACGGTGATATGTTCGTTTACCAGTACAATGTTACTATCCATAATGATTCGTCAGAAGATCTTAAGGACTGGAAAGTCGAAATAGACGGATTTAAGGGCGGCGAGATTGGTGATCACTGGAATGCAGAACTGGAAATAAAGGGTGATAAGCTTACTGCAACAGCCGTTGATTATAATCAGACATTAGCTAAGAAATCCGCAACCGATTTCGGTATGCAGGTTAAGTTCGAGGATGAAGATAAAGCTAAATCTGAGAAGAATGCTGTAGTCTATATAGATGGAAAAGAGTATACAGCAAAGAGAGAAGAACCTACTACTCAGTCGAAAGAAGAGAAGGAAGAGGCTAAGAAGGAAAAGATAGAGCCAGAATCAGGAACTCCTCTTGAAAATCATGGAAAGCTTTCTATAAAGGGAACGGATATAGTAGATAAGTCCGGAAAGCCTTATCAGTTAAAGGGTGTAAGTACTCACGGACTTGCATGGTTCCCAGATTATGTAAACAAGGATGCTTTTAAGACATTTAGAGATGACTGGGGTGCTAACCTTATCAGACTTGCAATGTACACAGGCGAATCCGGTGGTTACTGTGCAGATGGTAACAAGGATCAGCTTAAGGGACTTGTTAAGGATGGCGTTGAATATGCAACTGAACTTGGAATGTATGTGATCATCGACTGGCATATCCTGAGTGATAATAATCCTAAGACAAATGAAGCAGAAGCGGTTGCTTTCTTTGATGAAATGTCCGCAGCATATGCAGATTACGACAATGTGATCTATGAGATATGTAATGAACCTAATGGAAGTACTTCATGGGCAGACATTAAGTCATATGCAGAAACTGTTATTCCTGTTATAAGAGCTAATGATAAAGATGCAATCATTATTGTAGGTACACCTACATGGTCACAGGATGTAGATCAGGCAGCTGCTGATCCACTTGATGGCGACAATATATGCTATACAGTACATTTCTATGCTGCAACTCATAAGGAGAACATCAGAAGTAAAGTTGATGTGGCTCATGATGCAGGCCTTTGCGTATTCATTTCAGAGTTCAGCATCTGTGATGCTTCAGGTAATGGAGCTATTGATTATGGCTCGGCCGATGAATGGTTTGCACTTATAGATAAATATAATCTGTCCTATGCAGGATGGAATGTATCAAATAAAGATGAGACATCATCATTAATTAAATCATCATGTTCTAAGACATCAGACTGGACAGAGGACGATCTGTCTGAAACAGGAATATGGCTTAGAGAACAGATAAAGGAGGATTAGAGTTATGGGTTTTTGTATCTTTTGTGGTAAGGAATTAGTTAATGACATGTGCGACTGCGCTGAATTCAGAGCACATTATGCAGCTGAGTATCAGGGTGGCACTGCTCAAAATGATGGTTTCCAGGATGCTAACTATCAGCAGGGTGGCTACGATCAGGGTTATCAGCAGGGCGGCTATGACCAGGGCTATCAGCAGCAGGGTTATGACCAGAGTTATCAGCAGCAGGGATACCAGCAGCAGGGTTATGATCAGGGATATCAGAAGAATAATTATCGACAGAATCCTAATATTAATCCAAAACAAACTGGATATCAAAATGGTAATTATAATAATTATCGTATTAATAAAAAATATAAACCTTTAGTTTTTCCATCTTTCTCATTAGAATTCACCTCTATAAGTGGCTTTTTTCAATCAGTCAAAGATATGATTGGTTTGGGTGAACCTTCAAGAATTCCAGGAAATCCATATGAAAGAGATATTCCAATAGTTCCAGATTGCGTTTCACTAGAAGAAAACGAACTGATTGTAAAGCAGTATAATATAGCAAAATTAAGAACTAGACTTAAATTTATGAAAGCCGAAGGAAGGATGATGGTGACAAATAAAAGAGTACTATTCCGTGCTGCCGGTACATCATTTACGGGACATACTTCTATGGAACATCAATTTAATCTAGACGAATTAGCTGGTATTGAAATTACAAAGAATTAT
>CAMHCL010000137.1 GCA_946183625.1 uncultured Lachnospiraceae bacterium | reverse complement strand
AATGTAGCCAGTATCATTACTGACAGCATTAATAGAAATAATGTAATTCTCTTCTTAGAAATAATCATAGATCCCCCATAGTTTCAGAAAAAAAATGTCTTTTTCAGCTATTATATTATATAATCTGCTAGACATTATGTAAACAATTTTTTAACCAGCAAATATGATTTTTTAAAGAAAAAAGCAGGAGGAGTTCCTCCTGTTTTTATATGATCAGACGGCAGCAGGCCTCTTGTTCTGTGCCATAACTCCTGCCAGAGGATGAGGTACGTAAGGTTCTTCCAGGAACTTCACTTCATCATCTGATAGTTCCAGTTCCACAGCCTTTACAGCCCCTTCGATGTGATGCAGCTTCGTAGCACCAACAACTGGTGAAGTAACTTTCGTAAGCAGCCATGCAAGTGATATTTCAGTCATGGTCACACCATGCTTTTCTGCAAGTTCAGCAACCCGGCCTATGATCACATTATCATACTCTGCAGTAGCATCATATTTGAACTTGGCAAATGCATCTTCTTCAGCACGTTTTGTGCCGCCTTCACCTGGAAGTCTTGAAAGTCTGCCACTTGCAAGAGCGCTGTATGGTGTAAGAGCTATATTCTCCTCTTCACAATACGGAACCATCTCCCTCTCCTCTTCACGGAAGATAAGATTATAGTGTCCCTGAATGGAAACAAATTTTGCGAATCCTTCTCTCTCTGCAATGGCATTTGCTTTTGCTATCTGCCATGCGAAGCAGTTGGAAATACCTATATACCTTGCCTTTCCGGCCTTCACAATATTGTTCAGCCCGTCCATGATATCATAAATATCTGTATTCCAGTCCCACATGTGATATATATATAAATCCACATAATCCATGCCCAGATTCTGAAGACTAGTATTTATCATATTTTCGATATGCTGCTGTCCGGAGATTCCATTTTCAATCTCTTCCTGAGTTCTCGGAAGAAATTTCGTAGCAACAACTACATCTTCACGCTTTGCGAGATCCCGCAGCGCCCTGCCCACATACTGCTCGCTTGTTCCACTCTGATAAGCGATAGCTGTGTCATAGAAATTTACTCCAAGATCAAATCCATGCTTGATTATTTCTCTTGAATGTTCTTCATCAAGTGTCCAGCTGTGCTGTCCTTTGCCAGAATCCCCAAATCCCATGCATCCCATGCATATCCTGGATACATTTAACTGAGAATTTCCAAGTTTAGTATATTTCATCAACTAACACCCCCCTCTTATTCTTCTTCAAGTCTCTTTACCCCAACATATGCATTATACTATTATTCTATTTTATTATCACTCCTATTTTTTTATGTATGAAATCATCATGAATCATTTATTCTACGCGAAGTCTGTCAACAACAGATTTTTTGCACAGGCGATTGTGGGCTATCACTGGTATGATCACCACCAGAAGGCAGATGAATGGAAGGCATACTCCGAGTGGAACAAGTGTGAAGTTCCAGCTAAACATAGGTACCATAGCCACAAGCATTTTAATAAGTGTAAAACTCAGCAGAGTGGATACAGCAGTCGAACATATGCTTGTCCAGATCAGATATACTACCGCTTCTTTCATCAGCTTCACCTTCTGCTGCCTGCCTGTCATTCCTACTGCCTCGAGCATTGCGAGCTCTCTGCTTCTCACAATTATTGATGTGATCATAGTATTTGCGAAGTTCATGAGACCGATAAGTCCAAGGATACCAGCAACTACTACACCAACCACCTTAATCATGCTACCGAAGGAAGCATACTCTTCTTCGATACTTTCTTTGGAATCATAATCCATGTTAGTATTTACTTCATTTGTATATTTCTTCAGCCAATCATTTACAGAGGCTTCCTTCGAATCCTCAACGTTCATAAGAACTCTCATAGCGCCCCAGTCAGAACCATTAAGTGCCAGGAATTCATCTTCCGGAAGAACATAGTTACAATCAAAAAGTCCAAATGCTCTAAGTCCAAGTGCAAGCGGAATCTCTACTATACCATAGACTTCGTATTCTTTTACTGGAGCGTTTTCATAGCTCACATACTCATACTCTTTTCCATTTTCATCAGTTTCTGTCAGGGTCTCCTGATACTTTGGATCATAGCTTCTTATCTGAACCTTATCTCCCGGCTTAAGGAAATCCGCCTCATCATTATCTGTCATAAACCTGGTCATAAGGACATAGTTTCCACTATTAAATGTATCCCAGTCAATACTATCTTTTCCATCTATTGTTTCAAGAACCTTCAGCTTATCGAAGGCCAGCTTTCCAACACCATATGTCTTTCCATCTAATGTTTTTGATTCTCTCATATACTCGTTTGAAGTTTTTATATCTGCTTCCGAATAGGCGAGACTGGCATACTTCTCCTTCAGCAAATCTGAGTTAAGAAGATTTTCTTCTATCTTCGCCCAGCTTTCATCATTAAACTCCTGATATCTATCGTTTATATATACCGCTCCAACTTCTTCTACTCCATCGAGACCTCTTAAATTCTCAAGAAGTGTCGCATCGATTGCCTGGGTTTCTCTATATGTTGCACCCGGATCATCCACTGTAACATCCTGAACACTAAAATCTGATATGATGAGATTCTCAACATAACCATCCATGCTGAAGCCGCTCACGAAACCATACACCGAATTCAGCACAACAAGTGCAAGTGAAAGTGAAAGGATTACTGTAACAAGCTTTTTCTTAGGCTTTCCGTTCTTACCAGTTTCTTCTGTATATTTAACTGTCTCAACAGGTGAAACCTTTGCAGCCTTACGGCAAGGCTTCATAGCGCTGATAATTACTGTGATATAGGAAAATGCTGCTGCGCCAAGAAGCATCCATACATTCAGGTGAAGCTCACCCTTTCCAACATTTACAGTACTGAACTGGCCAGAAATTATTGGAAGAAGAACTACTGCAACCAGAACTCCCAAAGCTATTCCAACAGGTATACCGATGAGGGAAATGATATTCGCTCTCTTCATAACTATCTTTCTGAGCTGTTTCTCTGTTGTTCCGATGGTCTTCAGAAGTCCGAACTCCTGAATATCGGAAATGATATTTATATCAAAGATATTAAATATGATGAGATAACCTGCTAACATAAATACTGCACCAAGGGCAAGACATATAATGATCATAGATGGATCAAGGCTGCTTGCTGCATATGCCCAGTTAACACCGTAATCAACATCTTCTCTGATTCCGGTTCTGGCTATAAGATCCTGAACCTTATCCTCAATATTTATACTGTTACTGAAATTAAAATCTACTGAATATCTACCAATATAATCATTTGTATCTGATTCCGGAAGTGGAACTGTCTTAGCAGGAGCATACTTTTCCTGAAAACTCTTTGAGAAGTATGTCATCTGTGCAGGGCTTATAGGATCTCCCTCATAGATTCCGCACACTGTAAATTCTTTCTCTATCACTTCATCTTCTAATTCTATATCAAGAGTAACCTTACTTCCCACTTCACAAGGGACATTCAGAGCCTCAAGAACAACATTACTCAGTACAACCTCGTCCTCAGCCTCAGGCATTCTTCCCTTTGTAGGAGCGCTGAATCCATTCTTCGCATTTTCAAGTTCAGCGAAGTAACACTCTGAATGAATCTTCTTCAGTTCCTCATTTGCGAGGTTACCTACCATGATTCTATAATTGACAGATTTAAGCTTTGGATCATCTTTTATCTGATTATACTCAGCCTCTGTAAGATACTTAAAACTACCATGGCTGCTTCCACCGGCCTGTCTCATGGAACCTTCCTGAATCTCATTTATCATGCTTCCACCTATTGAGAAAAGTGATGAAAACAGTAGGCTGGTAAGCACAACTGCCATAACAAGTATTACATACTTGCTGAGCTTTGCCTTGATTCCGCTGGTTGCTATATTGTTTATTGCCTTTTTATTATTTACGTTCTTCATTTCTTTGTCC
>CAMHCL010000136.1 GCA_946183625.1 uncultured Lachnospiraceae bacterium | reverse complement strand
CTCAAGAGGAACCTTATACAGATTAGCTATGTAATTTATATATTCGATACCTGTGAGCTGCAGAAGTATGTCTGGATTGTCAGCTACATAGGCAAAACTTTCTTTTGCTTTAATGGGATCCTCGACGATGTCATGACCATTGATGATGGCCTTTCCTTCGGTTGGCTTAAGAATACCGGTGAGCATCTTGATCGCTGTGGTTTTTCCGGCACCATTAGGTCCGGCGAAGCCCACGATCTCGCCCGGCTTTATCTGAAAAGACAGATTGTCTACGGCTTTAAAATCCTTTCCATAGACCATAGTTAGGTTCTCTGCTTTGATCATAAATGTAACCTCTCTTTATCAAAAAAACCTATATTTTGCTGTGTAACAATTCAATTATACATTTTTTGAAATGGATATAAAAGCCTTTGTTGAAACTTGTGAATCTGAGTAAAAATGGAGTGGACAATGGCCGGTTAAATTATTATAATATTAGGTACAATATTTAATGGGTGTGGGTGAAAAATATGCAAGTAAAAGATTTACAAAATATGATTTCTGAATGTATATACTATGCAGATGAAATCAGCAGTAACACAAGTATTTTCCCTAGTGATGCGAAAATGCCTCTGCGTGACCTGTTTAGATACGATGTTATCGTATTCCTGGGATTTTTGTATGAAAAGGGAAATCCGCATACGGCAGATCAGATAGAATTTATCAAGCAGAATCTCCGTATGATAATTACAGAGGCGAAGTTTGAAGAGCTTGTTGATCAGAAATGTAACGATCCAAGATTCCTTCAGGAAGCTCCGTCATCAATCCATTATTTCGTTCTGGCCGACAGAGATACAGATACTACTGTAAATGTAACTCTTTCTTCCAAATCAAAATTCTATGTAGACTGCTTTAGAAAGCTTGGTGAAGGCTTTATCGATTATCCTGAAGTTAAGGATGAGACTAAGCAGATGCTTAAGGATTATATAAATGTTCTGAATGCTACTCTTAACAGTGCTGGAATCATTACATCTCAGCACACAGGCATCCTGAAGTCAGGAGACAGACCTGCAGAGAAGACAGCAACATTTACTAATCAGTCTGATACTGACATGACAACTGTTACTTCATTTGATGAGACTACAGGTCAGTTCTCTGTAAAGAAGACAGTTAGTATATCCGGACGTAACATCATGAAGAAGCGTGCGGATGACGTTTCTGAATTCATGAACTTCCAGCCGGAAGAGGATGCAGAAGATAAGGTATTTAAGCGTGGTAAGGGACGTGTTGGTGGAAACCGTCGAGGCAATGATGAGTCTGAAGAGATTGAAGCTTCACTGGATTCCCTTATTGCAGAACTGCAATCACTTATAGGTCTTGGCTCAGTTAAGGAGGATGTTATCCATCTTATCAACATCATCAAGATGCGTAAGCTTCGTGAGAGAGCAGGACTTAGAAGAATTGATATGTCGTTCCACCTTGTATTTACAGGAAATCCTGGTACTGGTAAGACTACTATTGCAAGACTTCTTGCGAAGATCTATAAGCAGCTCGGTATCGTAAGCCGTGGTCAGTTTATAGAGGTTGACCGTTCAGGACTTGTAGATCACTTCTCCGGTGGTACTGCTATTAAGACTACAGAAGTAATCAACCGTGCAATCGGTGGTATTCTCTTCATCGATGAGGCATATACACTTACTCATAATAAGGAATCAGGAGACTATGGTCAGGAAGCAGTTGA
Organism: uncultured Lachnospiraceae bacterium; assembly: GCA_946183625.1. GTDB lineage: Bacteria > Bacillota > Clostridia > Lachnospirales > Lachnospiraceae > Eubacterium_Q. The sequence goes on along the minus strand of CAMHCL010000136.1, from coordinate 2,240 downwards.
TACACTGCTGAAGCGTATGGAGGATGATCGTGATGACTTCATCGTTATCGTTGCGGGATACACAAACGAGATGATCGACTTCATCGAATCAAACCCTGGTCTTAAGTCAAGATTTAATAAGTACATCTACTTCCCTGATTATTCAAGCGACGAGCTGATGGATATCCTTAGACATATGTGCCAGATTCATGACTACGTTATGACAGAGAGTGCTTCAAATATGGCAGAGGCATACCTTAAGGGTGTTGCAGAAGGAAAGAAGGACAACTTCGCAAATGCGCGTCTTGTTCGTAACTACTTCGAGCGTTGCGTAGACCGTCAGGCAAACCGTCTTGTTACAGATAACAAGATTACAGAAGAAGATCTTATCACATTCGTAAGAGAGGATATGATCGAAGAGCATGGCGCTACAGCAGCAATCGGCAAAGACGAGAAGTGGAATGCAGTATAATCTAGATTCGTAAGGGACCTATGCCTGGCATAGGTTCCTTTTCATGTTAAAGGAGAATATATGATCCCAGTTGATCTTGTTACCGGCTTTTTAGGTTCCGGAAAGACTACATTTATAACTGAATATGCAAAACATCTGAGTTCCAAAGGTCTAAAGACGGCTGTGATAGTTAATGATTATGGCGCGATAAATGTTGACCGCATGATGCTGACTAAATCATTAGAGGGCGTGGCTCATGTTGAAATGTTCATAGGAGGCGATATGGACTGCAGCAGGAGACGGCTGAAGACCAAGCTGATAGCACTTGCAATGGACAAATACGAATATGTGATCATCGAGCCTTCGGGAGTATTTGATACAGACGATTTCCTTGATCTGATATATGACGAGCCACTTGATAAGTGGTACAGAATGGGAAGTATCATATCCATAGTTTCATCCGAACTGGATATGGATATGTCCTATGAATCCAGATATCTGCTGGCTTCCCAGACGGCTAAGGCTGGAACCGTTGTCTACAGCAAGCCCCTGGCTGAGAGATATAATGAAATCCTGGATTATATAAATAATACTCTTGCCGAATTTAAATGTGAGAGAACTATCCGTGAAATGTACTGCTGGAATTTAGGTTCTATAACTCCCGATGAATTTGAAAGAATATCGGAGTCGGGATATACATCAGGAGATATGATCAAGCTTCCAGTGGTGGAAGACGGGCAGTTTAGTTCGGAATTCTTCTTCCATGTAGAAACTCCGATCAAGGATCTGCAGGAAACTATCAAGGGTATTTTTAATGACGAAGAGGCCGGAAATATATACAGGCTCAAAGGGTATATACTGAATAAGATGGGGATGTGGCTTGAAGTAAATGCCACGAAGAATAATGTATCAATTGTTCCGGTAGATGTGGGACAGGAAGTATTTATAGTGATCGGAGAGAATCTGGACGCAGAAAAAATAGGCGCCCACTGGGACGCCTATCGTAATGTGCCTTAAATATATAATAAGTATTCTGTTATAAAGCATGATCAGAAGTTTCGTCCATTCCAGCCCCAGTCAGGAGTGCTTCGATACTCAACATAGATATTTGAACCAGGAATACCAAGTATCGATTCGTATATCTCACATATCTTTGCTGTCATCTTCTCACAAGCTGGAGAATTTGCTGAGCCTAATACATCTACAGATACATAAGCTCCCTTCTCAAGCTTATTTCCTGCAAAATACAGAGTGTACTCATCTTGGATTCCAACCATAACGAAGCTTTCAGGCTTTCCAATGATTGAAGCTGCTTTTCCTATTTCAGATTTAATCTGTTCCTTCTGTTCATCAGTTACTTTGACTGAAATTTTAGAATCAATAAATGGCATTTTTATACCTCCCTAAACACGTTGTTTTCGCTGTATTTTCAGTATACTAAATAATAATTGATTTTCATAGTGAATTATTCTATAATATACAAGTCTGTTGGAAACAACATGGCCCAGTGGCTCAGTTGGTTAGAGCGCCGCCCTGTCACGGCGGAGGTCACGGGTTCGAGTCCCGTTTGGGTCGCATCAGGCCAAGGGATTGCCCGAACGAAGTGAGGGAGGGCCCCGTGGTCACGAGCGAAGCGAGTGATGTGCGACTGCGAAGCAGCGCAAGGACTTGCGAAGCAAGGCCTTATATCATGCGTAGCATGATATGACACCTAAGGCCAAAATATCATATCCATGCCGGCGTGGCGGAATTGGTAGACGCCCGGGACTTAAAATCCCGTGAGGAGCGATCCTCGTACCGGTTCGACCCC
>CAMHCL010000135.1 GCA_946183625.1 uncultured Lachnospiraceae bacterium | reverse complement strand
TTAAATCAAAAAATTCAGAAGACTTAATGAATAAGCTTATAGATTATTTGCAAGGTAGATATGAATTAAAAAAGGGCAAGCAGAGTGAAATGACAGAGATGGGCTGCGAGCTTATAAATGATGCTTCTTCTGCTGCAGATGCAGAAATGGTAGCCTGCATTATAGATTGTCTCAAGTCTTCCGGACTTGATGAATTCCTTATAGAAATTGGTGAAGTAGATTACTTCAAGGGTCTTATAGAGGAAGCAGGAGTTGGTTATAATACTGAGAAGGCAATCAGAGGTTATATCCAGAAGAAGGATTTCTTCGGCCTCTCAGATCATGTGTCGAAGCTTGATATACCTGAAAATGTAAAGAATGCATTTGACAATTTCGATACGCTTTTCGGTGGTCCTGAAATGCTGGATAAGGCTATGGGTTATACAACTAATGCCAGAGCCAAGGAAGCTATCGACAGAATGAGAAGAGTTTATGCAGCTTTATCTTATTACCATTATGATCAGTACATAAACTTTGATCTATCCATGATAAATGATTATGAATATTATACCGGCATTGTGTTCAGTGGATATACTTACGATATAGGAACTCCTTTTGTGAGAGGCGGTCGTTATAATGATCTGCTCAAGAAGTATGGAAAGGACGCACCTTCAATTGGCTTTGTTATCCTTATTGATGAGCTGATGAAAGCTCTCATGAGGCAGGGCATTCCATATGAAACAATGAACGATACAGCTATGATCCTTTATGATCAGGAATTACAGGATTCAGCAGTTGCGCTTGCTTCCAAGCTGAGAGATAAAGGAATAGATACGAATCTTATCAGAAAATCTAAGCGACACGAAGAGGAAGAATATCTTAATTATGCCGCTAGATATTCATTAAGTAATATATATATTCTTATGGATGATAAGAATATGCGACATTTGGACAGATTAGTTGGAACTGATGAGATTATTAGTATAAATGATTTGGAGGCATTAGATGAGATACCTTACAGTAGCCCTTGCTAAGGGAAGACTTGCAAAACAGACTCTCGGACTGCTTGAACAGACAGGTATTACCTGTGATGAGATATATGACAAGGAAACCAGAAAGCTTATATTCCAGAATGATGATCTGGGGATGAGATTCTTCCTGGCTAAGCCAAGTGATGTTCCAACATATGTAGAATATGGTGCAGCTGATATAGGTGTTGCAGGAAGAGATACTATCCTGGAGGAAGGCCGTAATATATATGAAGTTATGGATCTGGGCTTCGGTGCATGCCGTATGTGTGTATGTGGACCTGAATCGGCCAGAGAGCTTCTGTCCAGAAACGAGATAATAAGAGTAGCTACAAAATATCCTAATATTGCTAAAAGCTATTTTAATAATAAGAAGAATCAGACAGTTGAGATCATCAAGCTTAATGGTTCAGTAGAGCTTGCTCCTATAGTAGGTCTGTCAGAAGTTATAGTTGATATAGTTGAGACCGGTTCAACTCTTAAGGAGAATGGACTTACAGTTCTTGAGGAAGTATGTCCACTTTCAGCGAGAATTGTAGTTAACCAGGTTAGCCTTAGAATGGAGCATGAGAGGATCAGGAAGATTCTGACCGACGTCGATGCGGTTCTGAATTCTAAGTAAACTACATGTATACTTTTTCAAATAATAGTGATTAATAATATAAGAGGTGCAACATGAGAATTACGAAATTGACTGATAATACTAAGAACAGACTCCTCAAAGATCTTATGAAGAGGACGACGGACGATTACACTGAATACGAAGTTGTTGTTAAGGAAATTCTTGCAAATGTACATGAGAGAGGCGACGAGGCCCTCTTCGAATATACTAAGAAGTTTGATAAGGCTGATATAAATGCCGAGACAATCCTTGTTACTGAGGATGAGATAGAAGAGGCTTATGGCCTTGTGGATGAGGATCTTATCCTTGTCATCAGAAAGGCAATTGCAAATATAAGAGATTATCACCAGAAACAGCTGCGTAACAGCTGGATATCAACTGAGGATAATGGAATTATTCTTGGACAGAAGATAACACCGATTGATTCTGTTGGTGTTTATGTTCCTGGTGGCAAGGCTGCTTATCCTTCAACTGTATTAATGAATGTAGTACCAGCGCATGTTGCAGGTGTTGAGAGAATAATAATGACAACTCCTTGCAATGCTGAGGGTAAGGTTTATCCTATGACTCTTGTGGCTGCAAAGGAAGCTGGCGTTTCATCAATATATAAGGTTGGTGGTGCGCAGGCTATAGCAGCTCTGGCTTATGGAACAGATTCCATTCCTAAGGTTGATAAGATTGTAGGACCTGGTAATATCTTCGTTGCTACAGCTAAGAGACTTGTATATGGACACGTTAGTATTGACTCAGTTGCAGGTCCTAGTGAGATACTCGTTCTTGCTGATGAGACTGCAAATCCTGAATTCGTAGCGGCAGACCTGCTTTCACAGGCAGAGCACGACGAGCTTGCTTCAGCAACTCTTGTTACTACAAGTCAGAAGTTGGCAGAAGAGGTGTCTGAATGGGTTGACAAGTTCACAGCACAGCTTGAGAGAAAAGAGATAATACAGAAGTCTATAGATAACTTCGGAAATATCTTCGTGGCTGATACTATGGATGATGCTATATATGCTTCAAATGAGATAGCTCCGGAACACTTGGAAATAGTAACTCAAAATCCTTTCGAGGTAATGACTAAGATAAAGCACGCAGGTGCTATATTCCTTGGAGAGTATTCTTCAGAACCACTTGGAGACTACTTTGCAGGACCAAATCACGTGCTTCCTACAAATGGAACTGCTAAATTCTTCTCACCACTTGGTGTAGATGACTTTATCAAGAAGTCCAGCATAATCAGTTATTCTAAGGAAGCTCTTGAAGCAGTACATGAGGATATAGAGCTCTTTGCCAAGACAGAGCAGCTTACAGCTCACGCTAATTCTATTGCTGTTAGATTTAAATAATTAACCTTCCACATCCATCATTTCGGTGCTGGATGTGGATTTGGTTACAATAATAATATTATGTAAACTATAGGAGATGTTATGTCAGAAAGAGTAGCAAATATTAGTAGAAAAACCGGAGAAACTGATATCCAGGTTATGCTCAATCTGGATGGTTCCGGAAAGGCAAATATTGATACAGGCATCGGATTTTTTGATCACATGCTGAACAGCTTTGCTAAACATGGCTTTTTCGACCTTGATGTAACCTGCAAGGGTGATCTGGAGGTAGATTCACATCACACAATTGAGGATGTGGGAATCGTTCTTGGAAAGGCAATTAAGGAAGCTGTTGGAGATAAGGTAGGTATAAAGAGATATGCTTCATTCATAATGCCAATGGATGAAACACTTGTTCTATGTGCAGTTGATCTGTCAGGCCGCCCATATCTGAATTATGATCTGAAGCTTACTGTACCTAAGGTTGGTCAGTATGATACTGAAATGGTCAGAGAGTTTTTCTATGCTGTTTCATATGGTGCAGAGATGAATCTCCATATTAAGCAGCTTGATGGTATCAATAATCATCACATTATTGAAGCAACATATAAAGCATTTGCAAATGCTCTTGATATAGCTACTTCTTATGATCCTAGATCAGAGGGTAAACTTCTTTCTACGAAAGGGGCATTATAATGGATTATGTAATTATAAATAACGCTGACGCTACATTTGATGATGTGAAACATGAATTATATGGCGGAGCTAAGTACGCAGTGTTTGATCTTACGGGATTTGATGAAGATTCTGATTTCTATAAGCTTTTCAAATATTCCAAGGAAAGATTCCCTGAGAAGGTTTTTAAGGATAAAGAAGAGCTGGATACATATATTGCTGATAAATCAGATGATAAAACAGTATCTGACCTGAAATTCTCTGATTTTAAGCTTAATTCTGATGGCCTTATTCCTTGCATAGCTCAGGAAAGTAGCATATAATAAGGCGGGACTTTCAGATAAGCTGATTTTGAGATATCAGC
>CAMHCL010000134.1 GCA_946183625.1 uncultured Lachnospiraceae bacterium | reverse complement strand
ACTGGGAAGTTCTGATGAAACAAGCAGCCTTGTACATTTTAATATCATTATCTATATCTGTAGTGAACCATTGTTTCTCTGCAAGCGCTTTATCAAAATTAGCCTGGGCACCTTCATAATCACCGCTGTTGAAGGCTTCAATACCCTTCTGGCGGTATTCATCCTTATCAGAGGTTGTGTGCATTATGAAGAATAAAACTCCATAAATCACAGCAATTGTGAAGATTGCAGTCATGATACCGAGGAAGATAAGTCTTCCACGACGTTCCTTCTTCTGCTTGATCTTCATGTCTCTGATGGACTGTCTGACCTGTTCCTGCTTTATTCGCTTCTTCTCTTCGTCGTCATCCGGAATGTTGTCGGCCTTCTGCTTTAGGATATCAGCACGTGATACATGTCTTTTTGCAGGAGCATTACTTTGCTTCTTAGGTATGTTTACTTCCTGTGTGGCTGCTACATCTATATCCTCATTTGAATCTGCAACAGAAGCTTCAGCATTATCAACTGATTCAACTTCAGGAGATGTTTCTTCCTCAGAAACAGACTCATCGGTGTATTTGATATCATCGAAATCATCAACTTCATCAAAGTCGTCAATGTCATCAACTTCATCGATATCATCTACATCAAGATTAGGATCTTCAGTTTTAATATTCTTTAATCTATCATTAATACCAGACATGTTACTACTGTTCCTTACTTAACGTTGTTTTTGCAAAATTCCATGAATCCTTGCACATTCTCTCTAGATTAAACTTGGCTTCCCAACCAAGCTCGGCTTTTGCTTTTGCTGGATTTGCATAGCACATAGCTATATCACCAGGTCTTCTAGGCTTAATACTATATGGAATCTCAATATCATTAGCCTTTTCGAATGCTTTAACTATATCAAGTACACTGTAGCCTGTACCTGTTCCCAGATTATATATATCTACATGTTCAGTCTTCTCAAGACGGTCAACGGCTGCAACATGACCAAGTGCAAGGTCTGTTACATGAATATAATCTCTAACACCAGTTCCATCCGGAGTATCATAATCATCACCGAAGACTCCCAGCTCAGGAAGCTTACCAAGAGCAACCTGAATTATATAAGGCATCAGATTGTTAGGAATACCATTTGGAGACTCTCCTATAAGACCACTTTCATCAGCTCCTATTGGATTAAAGTATCTGAGAAGGATCACCTTCCAATCTGGATCAGGAACTGTCAGATCACTGAGGATTCTTTCAAGGTACAGCTTTGTAGTACCATATGGATTAGTTGTAGAAAGTGGGAAATCCTCTGTAATAGGACAAGACTTTGGAGAACCATATACTGTTGCAGATGATGAGAATATGATCTTCTTTACATTGTACTTATCCATCAGTTTACAGAGATTTATAGTACCAGAAATGTTATTTTCATAATATTTCAGAGGAAGCTTAACAGACTCACCTACAGCCTTAAGACCTGCAAAATGTATTACAGCATCAAACTTGTTTTCAGAAAATACTATCTCCATTTCTTCAGGCTTAAGCATATCAGCTTTATAGAACTTAGGTCTTACACCTGTGATATTCTTTATATAATCAAGAGTGATCTCTTTAGAATTATAAAGATTATCAAAGATTACAACGTTATGTCCTTTTCTTATAAGCTCTACTACTGTGTGTGAACCTATGTATCCTGTACCACCTGTAACAAGAATATTCATATGTTAATTCTCCTATTTTTATGATTCGTAATAATTAAACTCAAATTGACAACAAACATTTGCTATGATAACATTTAGCTTGTTGAAAATCAAAGATACTCAGCCGATGTGTCGGAATTGGCAGACGAGGCAGACTCAAAATCTGTTGGTAGCAATACCGTGCGGGTTCGACCCCCGCCATCGGCATCGTCCCTTATACATTATATAAGGGACTTTTTTTGTATAAGGATATTTATTCCTCTATCTCTATTGCTTTTGTATCCATTTCTTCAGTGATATTCTTTATTTCGTCCATTTCATCGGCTGTGATATTCTTATCCTCTAATGTCTGCTTAACCTTATCAGCAACAATAGGTATCATGTCTATGATCTTGCTAAGGGTATTTGGTTCAGCGTTGAGGTTGAGAACCTGAGCATAGCCATCCTTGATAACAATACATGAAGATGGTGAAAGCTTTCCTCCCATACCGCCGCCTGCTGAGTTAGAACCTCTGTTTCCACCATAAGCACCAGCACCAACACCGAAATTTACGTCGCACATAGGAATAATTGTAGTATCTCCTACCTGTATTGGCTCTCCTACTACTGATTTTGATGTGAGGAATGCATCCATTCCTTTGAAAAGAGTTGAAACAGTTGAATTGAAATCATTTGAATTTGCCATAATAACCTCCAATATATCGAATGTATTTTATATTTTCTTTGCTAATTTATATGTTCTTCTGAAATCCCGTCCTATAATCATCCATAAAACAGGAAAAGCTACATGATAAAGCCTTATACGGCCTTTGATATTAAGATCTCCTTCAATTACTTTATAATCAAAGTCAGGATTGATATTTAGCCATTTACCATACAACGGGTAAAATGCACTGATTTTTCCTAACATATCACCTGTATCGGCAGGACTGTTTAGACCAAAATGTATATAGCCCTTACTCTTTTTAGGTTTGATTGTTTTAAGTAATATCTTAACAATCTTCAGGATTCTTTTGATAGTGCGCTGTACATAATCTCTATCCAAAAACTGCATTATATGATCAATCTTTTTTTGGGTATCATTTATCTTTCTTTGATTCTCATCCAGCTTTTTCTCTAAAGATTCACTAAGTTTATATAATTTATCATCAAGGGTTTCTTTAGGTTCTTCCTGTACTTCAGATTCCGAAGTATCTGATGATGTAACAGGTGGTTCAGGTTTATGTTCAGGTTCAGCTGGTAGTGATGTACTTTCTGTTTCATTAACCTGAACAGTTTCAGAAGTACTATCAGCGTGACTTACAAGATCTGAATCATCTAATTCATCATCATATTCAGGAAATTCCAGTAAATCTTCCTCTTCTTCCTCTTTAGGTTCATCTGTATCTTTCTTCGGATAAACCTGGAAACCAAGTATCTTGATCTTGTAATCCAGTCCATCATCCTTATCATAACCACCTAAGGCTTTTACTATCAGGAATCTGACATTTGCCTTTGCCCAGGTGCCGGTATCATATAGATTTCCTTCGATTCCATATCTGATAGGACAAAACAGGACAATACTCACTATCAATAATACAAGTCCCAGAATAACCAGGAGGATTATACCAATTACCTTAAGAACTGTAAGTAGTATAGCCATTAACTCACTCCTAAATATTCATTTATATCTATTTTTCCTAATTTCTGCATCATATCCTCCATCATATCAGCCACAACCTGAACGGCTGATTCTCTGCTGGAGGCTATTCCTACAACCCATACTGTACCTTTTTTCTTTCGGTAATAAGGTTGCAATAATTCGTTATAATTATATATTTCAAGGAGTCCATGGTTTTCTATGGGCTGAGTGATAACATAAATGCTCATAACTGGTCTCTTAAGCTGTATCTTACGAAGCATTTTCTTAAAAGACTTCTCTTCCATTTCTCCTGTATATACATTTTTGATTACTTTAATCTTCAATATAGGCCTCCGATTAGAAGGATTAGTTAGCAGATATCATGTCATAAATTATGTTCTTACAAGCTGTAAGTTCACTATTATCTGTGCAGCTTGATAAGGCATATCTGAAATAATCTGTTATCTCGTCACGAGAGTTAAAGAATACAGGCATAAGTGATAAAACCTTAGCCATGATGCTTCTCTTCTCGTATTTGGTCACTTCAGAAAATCTGGCATCCAGTGCAGCAGCAATTTCTTCTTTAGTTTCATTTATATAAATATCATCTGCTTCTTCGTTAACAACTACTATATCTCTGTCTATATCCATGAACAGACTGGTTGATGTAAGCATATCTGCTTTAGTAAGCAAGTCAAATCTATCCTTGATCTGTTGGTTGTCATACATATCTCCA
>CAMHCL010000133.1 GCA_946183625.1 uncultured Lachnospiraceae bacterium | reverse complement strand
GTATATCGATGCTTTTTGCTATAGACGTAGGTAACACAAATAATACAATAGGCCTTTTTGATGGCGAGAAACTGGTAAAGCAGTTCAGAATGATAACACAGACATCGAGGACTTCAGATGAATACGGAGTTTTCTTCAGCGAATGGCTGCTTATCAACGGCTTTAAGACAGAGGACATAACTGATGTAATCATATCATCAGTTGTTCCTGACATAATGCATTCACTGACAAGTGGTATTATCAAGTACTTCAATATTCAGCCAGTGATAGTTGCACCGGGGATAAAAACAGGCATCAGGATTGCAATTCCTAATCCTAAGGAGTTAGGTGCGGACAGACTTGTAGATGCTGTGGCTGCATATGAAATGTATGGAGGTCCGGTAATAGTAGTTGACTTCGGTACAGCTACAACACATGACCTGGTTCTTGCAGATGGTACATTTTCAGCAGGAGTTACTGCTCCGGGTATCAGACTTTCAGCAAATGCTCTGTGGAAGGGAACTGCAAAGCTTCCTGAGGTTGAGATACGCAAGGTTGATACTGTTCTGGGCAAGGATACGGTTTCCAGTATGCAGGCCGGTATCTATTATGGATATATAGGGCAGACTGAATACATAGTTAAGAAGATTAAGGAAGAGTCCGGTATTGAGGGGATAAAGGTTGTAGCAACAGGCGGACTTGGAAAACTTATCTCTGAAGCATCTTCAGAGATAGATATATATGATCCTGAACTTACACTTCATGGACTCAGGATCATTCATAGCAAGCAAAAAGGATAAGGACGAAATGGATTTTATTAACAAGATAGTTCTTGGACCAATGGCAGGGGTAACAGACCTGCCATTTCGTCTTATATGTAAGGAGTTTGGTGCAGATATCATGATATCTGAAATGATCTCAGCCAAGGGCCTTATGTATGGAAGCAGAAAAACTGAAATATTGCTGGATACAGATCCCTTTGAAAAACCTGTGGGGCTTCAGCTCTTCGGAAGTGATCCTGACATAATGGCGGGAGAAGCTGAGAAGCTGTGCGACAGAGGTTTTGATTTCATTGATATCAATATGGGCTGTCCGGTTCCTAAGATAGTAGGAAATGGTGAAGGCTCAGCTCTTATGAAGAATCCGGCTCTTGTGGAGAAGATTGTATCTGAAATGGTTCAGAGAATCAGTCTCCCGGTTACTGTGAAGATCCGTTCCGGATTTACTGAAGAAACCATCAACGCTGCAGAGATTGCTCGAGCTGCGGAGAGCGGTGGTGCAGCAGCTGTTGCAGTTCATGCCCGTACCAGAGATCAGTTCTATTCAGGAAAAGCTGACTGGAATGTGATAAGAGATGTGAAGGAAGCTGTGAAGATTCCGGTTATAGGTAATGGTGATATATGTTCCGCAGCTGATATAGTCCGGATGAGAGAAGAGACCGGATGTGATTCCTTCATGATCGCAAGAGCAGCAAAGGGTAATCCGTGGATATTTGCCGAGATCAAGGCGGAGCTGGAAGGACGGCCTGCTCCAAAGCCTCCTACTGTGGAAGACAGAGTTAATATGATGATCAGGCATATGGATCTGATGCTGGAGAAGAAGGGCGAATATATAGGTATACGTGAGATGCGTAAGCATATAGCCTGGTACACTGAAGGAATCAAGAATTCCTCGAAGGTCAGAAATCAGGTCTGCAGTGCCGAAACCAGGGAAGAAGTAGTGGATATAATAAGTCAAATGTTGTGAAGCTTTGGTGATAAAACTTTACATTTTAATGATTAATGTCTATAATTACCATGAATTATTGCGTGGACCATGAGGTTGATATGGAAAAATTCCAAAAGCTTGGAGAAAGCTTAAAAGAGCATATGAATATAGTGCTTGCGTCGGTAGTTGTAGTCATTCTGGCTACAGCCTGCATTACTTCAGTTGTCAGTGAACGAATGAAGTATCGCGGAGCTTACGGACGTATTCTTGAGGTGAATATTTTATATGAAGAGCCTCCTGTATATGCACAGTATGCCAAGGTGGATTTTGGTACTATAGAGCATAGTGATGAGATAAACCAGCTTATAGCAGAGCAGGAGGCTGAGGCTGAGAAACTGGCGGCTCTTTATGCTGATGCAGGTGCTGAAACTGTAGATTCAAGCCAGTTGGACAAGGACAGATATGCTCTTCAGTCAGTTCTTATGGAAAATGTGTATGTTCCGCCGGAAGATGATGGAAAGAGTAAAGGTGATGAGGCGAGAGCCAGATCAGGAAAGTACAATACGAACCAACTTCAGACAATAGGCTCATCTACACCACTTTCATTTAATGCTGCAGCTCTGGCAGGTAACTCTGCAGTAGGTTCAGCGGTTTATGCATCAGGTGGATCTTATCTGGGACAGTATGTGCTTACCGGATACTGTCCATGTGCTATCTGCTGTGGAAAGACAAATGGTATTACAGCCTGTGGTACACTTGCAACATCTAATCATACAGTTGCAGCTGATCCAAGTATTCCATTTGGTACCAAGCTTATTATCAATGGCCAGCTATATACTGTAGAGGACCGTGGTGGAGCTATCAAGGGTAACCACATAGATATATTCTTTAATACACATCAGGAAGCTCTCGATTTCGGTCGTCAGCTTGGCGATGTATTCTTATATCAGTAAGATTATAATGCCGTTTCTTTTAAGTAAGATGACGGATCAGGCAATATATTATAAGGAGATCATAGATCATGAGTTTTTTATACAGAAGTACAAGAGATAATAATGAAAGGGTAACGGCTTCTGAGGCTATACTAAAGGGACTTGCAAATGGCGGCGGTCTTTTTGTACCAGAAGAGATACCTACTCTGGATATACCTTTTGAAGATCTAGCATCTATGGATTATTGTGAGGTGGCTTATGAGGTTATGAGCCGCATGCTCACTGATTTTACTGAAGACGAGCTGAAGTACTGCATACTTCATGCATATGACAGCAAGTTTGATGATAATCAGATAGTACCAATCAAGTACCATCATGGTGCATTTATTATGGAGCTGTTCCATGGTAAAACCATAGCTTTTAAGGATATGGCTCTGTCTATACTTCCGTATCTGCTTGTAACTTCTGCAAAGAAGAATAATATAAAGAATGAAATCGTAATCCTTACAGCTACTTCAGGTGATACAGGAAAGGCTGCTCTTGCTGGCTTTGCTGATGTTCCGGGAACTAAGATCGCTGTATTCTATCCAAAGAATGGTGTAAGCCCAATTCAAGAGAAGCAGATGGTTACAGAAGCTGGCAAGAATACATTTGTCGCAGGTATCACAGGCAACTTCGATGATGCACAGACCGGTGTTAAGAACATGTTCTCTGATGAGAAGCTTGCTAAGGAACTGGAGGAAAAGGGATATCAGTTCTCTTCAGCAAATTCCATTAATATAGGAAGACTTGTTCCTCAGATTGTTTACTATGTATATGCTTATACAAGACTTATAAAGGCTGGTAAGGTTAAGGTTGGAGAGAAGATCAACGTAGTTGTTCCTACAGGTAACTTCGGAAATATCCTGGCTGCTTACTATGCATCAGAGATGGGAATTCCTGTAAATAAGTTTATATGTGCATCAAATGATAACAAGGTGCTGTATGATTTCTTTACAACAGGAAAGTATGACAGAAACAGAGAATTCATTCTTACTTCATCTCCATCAATGGATATACTTATTTCCAGCAACCTTGAGAGACTGATATACAAGATAGCAGGAAATGATTCTGACAAGAATGCAAAACTTATGGAGGACCTTGCTAAGAAGGGTGAGTATACTATCACTGATGAAATGAAGGAAGGCCTGAGCAGTTTCTACGGAAACTTCGCTTCTCAAGACGAAGTTGCTGAGGAGATCAGAACACTTTACAATGAAGACGGATATATAGTTGATACACATACAGCCGTTGCTTGTAAAGTATATGACAAGTTTAAGGAAGAAACAGGAGATACAACTCCTACAGTTATTGCTTCAACAGCAAGTCCATATAAGTTCACAAGAAGTGTTATGACAGCCATTGATCCTGCATATGATTCAAAGGATGATTTTGCACTGGTAGATGAACTTAAAACTCTGTCGGCTGTAGATATACCTCAGGCTATAGAGGATATAAGAACT
>CAMHCL010000132.1 GCA_946183625.1 uncultured Lachnospiraceae bacterium | reverse complement strand
TATAAGAGAATTTGAACCATATGAGGGTAAGTGCAGATTTACTGGATGTGTACATGTAGCAGAACCAGACTGCACCGTAAAGGCTGCAGTGGAAGATGGGGAGATATCCCGAATCAGATATGAAAGCTATGTTGAAATATATACATCCTTCAGGAAAGGAAAATGATCATGCCAAGTAATATACTATCACCATCGATACTCGCTTTGGATTTTAAATCTATGTCAGAAGATCTTACAGCAGTTTCGCGCGCCGGTGCAGAATGGATTCATGTTGATATCATGGATGGTTCTTTTGTTCCGAATATATCTTTCGGACCTCCTGTTGTGAAATGCATCAAGCAGGTTATTCCTGATGTGTTCATGGATGTTCATCTTATGATCCAAAAACCAGAGAGCTATATAGAAAAGTTTTATGATCTGGGGGCTGACAGTATTACAGTTCATTATGAAGGCGTATCGGATCTGAAGGCTGCTATCGACCTTATTCATAGTTACGGTATCAAATGTGGAGTTGCCATCAGCCCTGATACTCCAATCGGTGTTCTGGATGATTATTTGGATGATATTGAAATGGTTCTTGAGTGTTTATCCTGGCTTTGGCGGAAAGAGCTTTATTCCATCCACACTGGACAGACTTAGGAAGGTTAAGGCTAAAGCGGTTTCCAAGGGCCTTGATATCAATATTGAAGTGGATGGCGGAATTACAGCAGATAATCTTACAGAGGTATTAGATGCAGGGGCAAATGTCATTGTCTCAGGTTCTGCTATTTTCGCGGGAGATATAGAGAAGAACGTTAAGGATTTTCTTGGTAAAATGTAATGAATATCATAATTGTTTCTGCCGGAGAGCTTTCGCCGGACTTCCTTAAAACTGTATATAATGATCAGAGCCGGACTGAGACTCCTTATGTTATCGGAGTGGATAGAGGTGTTCTTACATGTGACGCCGCCAACGTTAATATAGATTATTATATAGGCGATTTTGATTCGGTAGAAGAAGCTGATAAACTTAAGATCATAAAGAGAGCCGCTGATAATGGTACGGTTCTAAATCCTGTGAAGGATGATACGGACACGGAACATGCTGTGAGATATGCAGTAAGTCTAAAACCTGATCACGTAGTGATCCTGGGCGCCACCGGAAGTCGTATGGATCACACATTTACATCCATAAGACTCCTTAAAGTGTTTGAGGATAATGGAATAGATGCAGTGATCCTGGATGAACATAACCGGATAAGGGTTATGGATGGAAGAAGAGGAAGGATTACATTTGACAAGAAGAATCAGTATGGTTATTACGTATCTGTTCTTCCTTTTGCTGAGGATCTAAAGCATGTAAATATCAGTGGATTTAAGTATGATCTGAAAGACTGGCATATAGATATGCTTGCCGGACTCGGGGTAAGTAATGAGATAGTTTCTGAAGAGGCTTACATTGAGTTCGAGGGATGTGGAATTATAATGGAGACAAAGGACTAGCGTTATGACTGTCAGAAAACTTTGTTCAACAGATGATATAAAGGGACTGAATATAGGACTTCAGTCTGCAGGCTACATGACAGCTCTTTTCGGAATAGGTATATTGCCTTTTTATATATACCTGTTCGGAGCGGGGATGGTATGGGTCTTAGTTGGTGTGGCTGCTGCCACATTTTTGTTGTGGGGAAATATACCATTCAGGCTTAAGAGATATCATCAGAGACATAACAAGGTTTATACAATTCCAGGATACTTGCAGGTAAGATTCAGATGCAAGGATAACTACATGAGGGTATTCATTGCTTCAGAGATAATAATACTTACATCATTTCTTGCGGCTATTTTTGTCAAAATAACAGGTCAGATAATGCATAATTGTACCGGATTAAATAGTACGACCTGTGGAATATTAATCCTGGCTATAGCATGTTTTGTTCTGTCGTTTAATGGTTATGTTGGGATTTATAAGTATACTCTGCTGAAGGTGATGGTTCCACTGTTAGCTGCGCTGGTGGTTACTGTATATATAATTCTTTCTTTGGGATTCCCTAGGCTAGTTGTTAATACCATGTCTACAAATATCCAGGGTTCTGTGACACAGTATCTTAATATTGCTTATTACCGTGGAGGTTTCCTTAGGGTTGAAGATGTGATCACGCTTGTATCAAATGGATTTATACTGGCGGGACTTCCGTTTCTATATACCATCTGTCTTAAGAGTGTAAGAGGTAAACAGATTCTTTCAGGCAGAAAATATGCAGTTGTATTCATGCTTCTGATGGGACTTGTGTCATCCTTCCTGGGTGGTGTATCCAGAGGATTTCTCTTCCAGGAAGATACCGCAGTTTCATTTTCTGAATATGTGGGAGATATGTTCAATGTGCTTTTCGGACAGGAAGAATTAATAGGTGTCGTAGTAGGACTGATATATTTTCTAGGTGTTCTTGCAGCCTGCTACGTGATAATAGAATGTTGTGTATATAATATCGCGACAATACTCTGTGTGGATCTTTTCAAGTCAGGAGCAGCCCTCAGAGGAAGATATAACAGAGCAACACATGGTATATATCTGTCGATTTTTATCACAGGATTTCTGATCACAATGCTGATGCTTATACTGCCGGAAGTAACACTTAATCTGATGATGCAGTTTGTGGCACTTCTGGGATGCTCAGTCGGAACAGTTGTGTATCTGTCTTTGAAGTGGAGGAGACTGACCAGACAAGGAGCTATGGCGGGTGTTATAACCGGTCTTGTAGCGATACCAATATATAGATATGTCGGGATATTTGGTTCTGAAGAAATTAAATATTCCCTGAGTGAATGGCTGGGAGTGAGCCCTGTGTCGCTTGCACTGGCTACAACTGTATTCATGATATTTTTTGTGAGTTTAATAACCCCGCCGGAGAGCCAGGAGGTTTCTCAGGAACTTTATGAGATCAAGAGTAGAATATCATAGGCAGAAAAAAAGCACCTCGTACCGACCCGAGGTGCTTTATATACACTATCTATTCATAAGGTGAGAGAGTTATGAAAAAATCTATGGTTTAAATATAATCCTTAAATATGAACAAAATATTAACAAACCCCTAATAATCTGTAAAAAAAAGGGCATTTATATCGAAAAACCGAAAAATCTGATAGTTTAGTTTGGGTTTGGTTTATGTTATAATAAAGAACGATTTATTTTTTTAGTTATGTTTTAAGAGGTGACACAGTAATGGGTTTTTTAAAAGACTTTAAAAGAGATTTTGCTCAGGCAGTAAATGAGCTTATTCCTGAGTCGGAATCCAAAGATAGTAAGAAGGAAAACGAAGGCGTTGATCAGCCTGTTACTTCTGAAGAAGGCATAAAACCTGAAGCCGAAAAGGCTGATGCTGTAATGGATCAGCAGGAAGGAACGGTTGAAAATATTACTCCTTCAGATGTAGCTGAAGTAACGGATGATGTTGCTGAACAGACTGAAGCAGAGAAGCCTAAGAAGAAACCTTCAACTAAGAGAAAGGGTTCCAAGTCCAGAAAGGCAGCTGCCAAGAAGGACGTAAAGGAAGCTGTATCAGAGGCTATGCTTAAGGCTGATGCAGAGAAGCTTAGAGAAGAGATCAACTCTCATATTGAAGAGAAGAGTAAGCTGGCTGATGCAGAGATAGATAAGGAAATAGATGATCTTCCTACAGTTGGTGATGACTTTAATGCAGAGGATTATGATGATTCAGATCTGGATCCGGTAAATCCTGAGGAGTTAGATCAGGAAGAAGATGTTCAGGATGTAGATGATACCCAGGAAGAGGGAGAAGAAGTACAGGCTGAGGAACCTGATCAGACTGAGGAATTGATGCAGGTTGAGAGCATCGAAGATTTAGATGACTCTGAACCGGTTGAAATTGATGATCAGCCTTCTGAACCTGAACAGATAGAAGAACTTCGCGAGATCGAAATACCTGAGCAGGAAGAACCTAAAGCAGAAGATGAACTGGCAGATCAGGAAGAGCCAGAAGAGGAAACTGTACAGAACATAGAGTCAGAACAGGAGGATTCGCTTCAGGAACCTGAACAGGAAACAGAAGTTACATCAGAAGAAAATAGCGAAGAAGCAGATATGGAGGATTCCGGCGTGGCAGAACTGGAAAATGAGATAAAGAACAGCAATGATTATATAGGATTATCAGATGAT
>CAMHCL010000131.1 GCA_946183625.1 uncultured Lachnospiraceae bacterium | reverse complement strand
AGAATATACAGATGATGAATTTGATAACCTGGCGAGGGAGACTGAAGAATATATAAGAAATGAATATATGGGCAGAAATATATCCGAGGATAGTATTACGGAGGATATGAATCTAATGACGAAGAGTCCTGACGGTACCCTGAATATCGTCTGGTCTTCGGATGATCCTCTTGTGATCAATTCTGAAGGAAAAGTTATGAGAGAAGAACTTACAACTGATGAAGTAGTACATTTAACAGCTGTAATAAAAGATACATATCACGAACATAAAACAGAACTTGAAGTGACTGTGTTGAGCCGGGATAAGACAATGACAGATTCTGACAGGGCAAAAGACATGATACTTAATATTGAGAGGGAGAGCAGGACCAATGGAGAATTTGTCATACCAGACAACATCGGTGAAGTAGAGGTGATAAAGGAAGAAGACAGCGTACAGGATAAGCTCCGGCTTGTTTACTTTCTTGTGATGGTATTAGTCATTGTCATAACTTATCTGAGGATTAATAGAATGAAGGAATCTGGGAACCGGCGCGATGAGGAACTGAAGCTGGACTATTATGGTTTCGTAAATCGCGTGACTCTGTTTATAGGAGCTGGAATGACTATACAGGAATCCTTGAGAACAAGTGTCAAAGGCCACTCCGGACGCCTGAGTGAGGAGGTTGACCTGACACTTAACATGATTGCTTCTGGAGTGCCGGAAACCAAAGCATATCTTCAAATGGGAAGAAGTATAGGTATACAGGAATATATGAGATTCACTTCATTGGTTGCCCAGAACCTGAATTATGGGAATTCTAATCTGATCAAGCTGCTTGATCAGGAGGTCAAACAAAGTTATGTAACAAATAGAGAGAATATAAGGAAGAAGGGAGAACAGGCTTCTGAGAAGCTGATCGTTCCAACGCTTCTTCTGATGATTGTTGTTATTGGGATAATAGTCTACCCCGCTCTTACAGGTATATAACAGAGACATTTTGTCTCAGAAAGGAGCTTAAGGTGAAAAATATCTATTACAATTTACGACTCAGGCTGCAGGAGATTGCGTCAGATAACCGCGGAGTGGCTGCCGTGGAAGTGATTCTTATATTGGTTGTTTTGATTGCGCTGGTCATCATATTTAAGGATCAAGCTATCGCGCTTGTAAATAAGATATGGAGCACCATAAGAGACAACGCCGGAATAGTAACCGGCTGATGTGAAAGGGGAGAATATGAGAAATAAAGGATATATAACGGTCTTTCTGTCATTAGTACTCGTTGCAATGCTGGTGGTGATATATGCAGTTATTGATATATCAGATAGAAGCAACGCTAAAACTAAATCATATGCGGCAGTGAGCAGTGCCTGCTCCGGAGAACTGGCTGCATATAATCGGACGGTATACGACCGTTATCATATTCTCCTGCTTGATAAAAATATGTCAGGTCATGGCGAAGGATGTATGGAACAGAATATAAAGAATAGTCTGGAATACGATCTGGGTGATGAGTATTCAGTTGATAGCGTTGAAATCTCTGGAATGGTTGGGATCATGGATGATGATTTCTCTGAATTTAAAACTCAGATCCGCGACTATATTCCATATGAAGCTGCAGAATTCGGCTTGGATAAACTGATGAATGGAATGAAAGAGAAGGAGGAATCTATTGATAAGGATACTGTAGATGCAATGGATGATGATGTTGATTCTCATAAAACAGATAAACCAGCTTCAGTTGATGGATCTACATCGGAAGAAACAACATCAGACGGATCGACTTTAGATGAATCAGAGCCTGTCAAGGATCCACGAGAGACAGTAAAGACATATGTGGACGCAGGAATAGAACAGCTTATCATACCATCTGATGTTGAAATGAGTGGAAGAACAGCTGAACTGTCTGAGCTGCCGTCGGAGGGAAAGCCGGGAATATTTCTAGGAAATGTAAATACAGACTTTGATGATTATAATCAGTTGAAATTAGATCTGAGCCCAGAGAAAGGACTTCTGACTGATCTGGGTGATGACGCTATGGCTATAGCTTATGCAGCAGATAATTTCAGCTGTCTTACTGACAAGAAATATGACGACACATTTTTTAATTTTGAAATGGAATACCTGATAGCAGGCAAGGATACTGATGGAGGAAATTTCAAAACTGTTATAGATGAGATCCTTGCAATAAGGCTTGGGGTAAATCTGGCTTTTCTCGTCACGGATTCAGCCAAGATGGCAGAACTGGATGGAATAGCAGCTGCACTATGTATAGAATTTCCGCCTGCCCAGCCGGTGGTTAAATATCTGCTTGCCGGTTGTTGGGCATATATAGAAAGTGTGGCAGATTGTTACCTGATTGTTCGCGGCCACAAAATTCCATATACAAAGGATACGACGAACTGGGTAACTGATCTGGAGAGTCTGGGACATCTCGATGATCTGACTCAGGTAAGTGATGATGAGACAGGACTGGGATACAAGGAATATCTTATGCTTCTGCTCATGCTTCACAGGGATACCATTTATTACAGAATGTCGGATCTCATTGAGTTAAATGTTGGTATTCAGGCTCCTGAGCTTAAATTCAAAATGAAGAATGCCATAACTGCATTCGGTGTAAACGTAGATATAGATTATAAAGGCTCTAGGTTCCATATCAATGAAGAGGCTGGTTACTGATATCTGCCGATAAAGCGTCTTCAGTTCAAGGCTCAAAATAAAATACTTTTCATGGCCTCTTCGGAGCATAAGGATTGAAGGCGTTCTACCGGCAGATATGAAAGGGTGTTTATGAAAGATTTATTTATGAATAACAGAGGAAGCGCATCGGTTGAGGCAGCTTTAGTTACTCCTCTGTATATATTTTTAATCTTGTTTTTCATATATGTGTGTCAGGTTTACGCAGTAGAAGGTGTCATATATGAGGGCGCTATTGAGACGGCTGAATATATGGCAGAGTACGCTTATCTTGCAGACAACATAGATACCGCTGAGATGGCCTCTTATCCAATGGTTTATATGAAATTTTCTGAGTATGTAGATGACTCAGACCTCCTGGAAAAATATGTGGTTGGGGGTAAAGCAGGTGTCAGTTTCCTTGGTTCATCTCTGCCGGATGATGAGGGATATATTGACCTGAGGATCAACTATATATTGAAGGTTGAAGTGCCCTTTCTCGGAAGCTTCAAAAGCCTTCATTCAGAACATATAAGGCAGAGAGCTTATCTTGGAATTACAGGAGAAAATGCAGAAGTTGAACAGGGAGAAGTATATGTATACGTTACAGATGGTGGAGAGGTATACCATACCTCCAGAGGCTGTACCTATCTTCTTCCAAGAATAACAGGGACGAGTTACGAAAATGCAGACAGAGCGGGCTACAGACCTTGTGAATACTGCGGAGGTGGAACAGGAGGAAAGGTATATATAACAGAGGAAGGAGAATGCTTCCATAGTTCCAGAAGCTGTTCGAGACTTCGTAGATCAGTCAAAAGAGTGAAGCTGAGTGAAACCAGCCTCCCTGCCTGCTCAAAATGCGGAGGTGGATCATGAAGAATAAAGGATATATGACAATTGAGATGAGTCTTGTACTTCCGGTGATCTTGATAATAATTTTTCTGATGATGATAGGTCTTCTTGCAGCATATGAAAAAGAAACATTAAGGGCGAATTCATATGCAGAACTTTATTCAGTACCACTTGGAATCGTGAGAAAAAAGAAGGTGGGCGAATACCTGAATTCTTTGGAGAGAAGAAATGTCTGTGTTTTTGGAGAGTCAGATGTTACCAGTAGCTATACATTTTACAAGGCTACATCTGACGGGGTTATATCAGATAGAACAGGACAGGATCATATAAAGACTAGCCATGAAATGGGCGTAAGGACAAGCAGGCTTAGGAGGTGGCAGTTCTATGACAGTCTCGCAGACGATTAGGGGACAGTATAATTGCCTGGAATTAAGTGGTGTACATTATGCAGGCAGATATGAGAAAGAAATGCTGCTTCAAAATGAGTATACATATCTTCCAAGAAGAATAATAGGAACTGTTAATAATGAGGAAATCATCAGCTACCAGATAGATGGTTATAAAAGCTTGTCAGAAAAATGGAATAGGACCAGTCCGAATTTAATGGATGTGAAGAAACTGATAAATGATCTTATCAAATGTATCGAGGAATTAGATGATCATTTGTTATCGGCAGATAAAATAATGCTGGATGACAGATACATTTTTTATGACACAGC
>CAMHCL010000130.1 GCA_946183625.1 uncultured Lachnospiraceae bacterium | reverse complement strand
GATCGGTTAAGCTTCGTTCATTTTTTGGAATGATATTAAGTGTTAAATCCCTGGAGTCTTGGAGTAAGACGCTTTTTAAATGTTATGGCAAAGTAAAGAATAATAATTCTACTTATGTTGCAATTCCAAGTGGTTGTCACCATTATTTTGGTGAAACATATATTCGAGGAAAGATATGTAACTTTATTCCAAGGGAGTTTGAAACCGAAAAGTTTCCTATTCCAAAAGGCTTTAAGTATTATCTTAGGAAGCTATATGGGAAAACATTTATGACTCCTCCTCCTAAAAATGAACAGATGCAACATGTTGTGATTGATTTTGACTTGGATAGATTAAAATAGTTTAACCAAAGGAGACAGTTTGAATGGCTAATGTTGGATTAATAATTGCAGGTGGTTCTGGTAATAGAATGCATCAGGATATACCTAAACAATTTCTTACAGTAAATGAGAGACCAGTTATAGTATATACACTAGAGGCTTTTGAAAAGCATCCGGAGATAGACAGTATAGCAGTTGTATGTATTGCTGGATGGGATCAGGTTCTTTGGGCTTACGCAAAACAGTTTAATATAACCAAGTTAAAGTATGTTGTCCCAGGCGGAGATAATGGACAGGGTTCCATCAGAAATGGTGTTTATGAACTTGAGAAGCATTTCGATAGGGATGATATTGTTCTTATTCATGATGCCATTCGTCCAATGGTTTCTGCAGAAATAATTTCTGACTGTATAAGGGTTACAAAACAGCATGGAAACGCTGTTACTGTTATCCCTTGTGCAGAAGCAATGATGCAAACCGAAGATAGTGTGGTTTCATCAGGCAGCTATCCTCGTGATAGATTAAAAAGAACTCAGACGCCTCAGGCTTTTAAAATTGGTGATATATGCGATCTGCATAGAGAAGCTTTGGAAGCGGGTATTACAAATTCGGTTGCTTCTTGTACGCTTATGATTGAAATGGGTAAGCAGGTATATTTTTCTGCAGGATCAGAAAAAAATATCAAGTTAACAACTGTAGAAGATATTGATATTTTCAAGGCTTTGCTAGCTGCAAAAAGATCGGATTGGTTAAAATAAAGGGTGCAACTTATGAATATATATGACAGTGAATTATGGATTCAGGATATAAATAGTATTATAGATATCATTCCGGAATTGTCCGATTTAAAAGGAAAATCAGTAATGATAACAGGTGCTGCTGGACTTATATGTTCAGCAGTAGTTGATATATTGATGCAATACAATGACAGATTTAACAGTGGTATTACAATATATGCTGCTGGTCGTTGGATTGAAGAAATGACTACTAGATTTGGAGATAGAGTAGAACGGGATGACTTTTGTTTTGTTAAGTATGATGCGTCTAAAACTGATAATAAATTAGATTTTCACTGTGACTATATTATACATGGAGCCAGTAATGCTTTCCCGGGAATGATAGTTAAGGAACCTGTTGAAACTATGATGAGTAATTTCCTGGGAATGAAGAGCCTTTTAGATTATTCCAAGGCATATGATGTAAAGAGAATACTATATATCAGTTCTAGTGAGGTTTATGGAAAAAAGGAAGATGAAGCACCTTTTAGAGAGGGTGAATATGGATATATCGACCTTCTGAATCCGAGAAATTCTTATTCTGTTGGCAAGAGAGCAGCTGAGACGCTTTGCGCAAGCTATTATGATGAGTATGGCGTTGAATCAGTTATAGTTCGTCCTGGACATATATATGGTCCTACAGCATCTCATCAGGATAATAGAGTGTCTTCTGCTTGGGCATACTCTGCTGCAAGAGGTGAGGATATAATTATGAAGAGCGATGGAGCACAGATTCGAAGCTATTGTCATTGCCTAGATTGTGCGTCTGCTATGTTAAAGGTACTATTAAAGGGCGAGAATATACATGCTTATAACATTTCAAATCCGAATTCTGTAATCAGCATTCGAAGATTGGCAGAAATCCTTGCCGAAGCTGGCGGGGTACAGCTTATTCGTGAAGAGGCCTCTGAAGCTGATAAGAAGGGCTTTAATCCTATGAGCAATTCTTCTCTTGAAAGCTATGGTTTAGAGGGCCTTGGTTGGAAAGGCTTATTTGATTCCAATACTGGATTAACACATACTGTAGAAGTATTGCGCAGTATTGTTAATGCATAATGCCTAATCTTCACCACCTTCACGCATTTTATATTCAGTATCATTATCAATCATCTTAACCATTATTTCAGCGAAGCGGGGATCAAACTGAGTCCCGCTTCCATTTATTATCTCGTTTCGAATCTTCTCCTGAGGCATAATTTTTCTATAGCTTCGCTGACTGGACATAGCGTCGTATGCATCGGCAACTGCGATGATACGTGCTTCTTCAGGAATTTCTTCTCCCACAAGACCATCTGGATAACCAGTGCCATCATATCTTTCGTGATGCCAGCGAGCACCTATGGACAGCTTAGGCATTTCCTTTATATTCTTCAGGATCTGAGATCCTATGACCGGATGCTTTTTGATATATGCAAATTCTTCGTCGGTCAGTTTTCCAGGCTTATTAATTACATAATCAGGCACACCAATCTTACCTACATCATGGAGCAGTCCGATGATATAGATGTCACTCTGTTCCTTCATGTTGTAGCCATAGCGGCGTGCTATTTCTCTTGAGTATTCAGCAACACGGCTGGAATGACCATTGGTATATGTGTCCTTTGCATCGATAGCTCCTGCCAGAGAACTAACGACATTGAGGAACAGCTGTTCGTTCTCCTTGGTCTTCTTTTCAACTTCGTCCGACAGACGCTTCTGAAGTCTAAGGAGTTCAGCTATCTGCTTAACTCTGAGAGTAAGGATCTCAGGTACAAATGGTTTCTTGATAAAGTCCTTGGCACCAAGGCCCAGTGCTTTCTTCTCTGCCTCAGTATCATTTTCAGAGGTGAGGAATACCACTGGAATGTCGGCAATCTCCGTCTCTTCTTCGCGGAGCTTGGTAAGGGTTTCAAATCCATCCATACCTGGCATGTTGATGTCCAGAAGTATCAAGTCAGGACGGTTATCCTTTACGAAAGTCATCAGTTCCTCTCCCGAACTGAGAGTGGCAACTTCTATATCACTCTTCGAGAGAATCCTCTCGGCCAGCTTTCTGTTCATTACATCATCATCAACTACTACAACCCAAAGCCTTTCATCACCACCGGTGTAAAGCTTTTCAGATTCAAGAAATTCTGTCTCGTAATTGATGCTTAGCACATCACCATAGTTTTCACGCCAGCTTCGGATTATATTTCCTACCACCTGCTCGACTGCTTCCTGCTTGATATCTGTCAGAATAACGAAATACATATTCTTTCTGACCTGCATCAGAAGGTCGCTTCGTCTCAGTACATTTCCTATGTGATCACCGAATTTCTCACAGTAGTCCAGCGTTTCAGCTTTGCTGATATCTTCATTTGCATCAAGACTTATGAGCAGCTTACATGCATTTCTGTGATAACGTATCACATAACGCATTATGTATCTGTAAACGCCGACGAAGGAAGCCTTGTCCAGCTTAAGAGCTGATGAAGATACATTTCTTTCAGACAGGATCATGGAGAGAGTTTTAAGATCCATGATATCTTCGTCGTCAGAGGAATCGTCCTCTTTATACATGGCAAAACCGTGCTTGCCGTCGTTCTTAACATCATACAGAGCCTTATCTGCTTTCTTCAGAGCATCGACGTATTCCTCTCCCTGGCCCGCCATATATACTGCACCAATGGATGCACCAAGAGGGATTTCCATATCCTCTCCCAGGATTCTCTTGGCATCTGACAGGAGAGTGGTGTTCAGATTATCACAGAATTCCTGAATCTCTTTCTCACTTTTAAGTGATATGGAGAATGCAGTGAACTCATCACCGCCAACTCTTCCGATGATATCATCCGGTCCCAGAAAACCACTGATCAGTATGGCGAAGCTGATAAGGATCTTGTCTCCAGCGGCATGTCCATATATGTCATTGACCAGCTTGAATGAATCAAGGTCGATCATCATGAGATAGCCTGGTTTTCTGCGGCATAACATTTCAAGCTTATTATTTGTGGCGCTCTTATTGAGAAGCCCTGTGAGATTATCAATAGTTGCTTCTTCGTAGAATTTGTGGAGAGTCGCCTGGCGCTTCAGTACATTTGTTATACGTTTAATAAGTACTGCAGGCTCGAAAGGCTTTCTGATGTAGTCAGAAACACCCATCTCAAAGCCCCTCGTCTCTGATTCGTTGTCTTCATCAGAGGTAAGGAAGATGACAGGTATCTCCTCCAGATCAAGCTTTTCCTCCAACTTGCGGATGTTTGCCAGAGTTTCAAAACCATCCATTTCA
>CAMHCL010000129.1 GCA_946183625.1 uncultured Lachnospiraceae bacterium | reverse complement strand
CCTTCTCATTTCTGATCTCTGCAGATACATCCATGAGATTCAGGAATACATGCTGCACACCTTCTTCATATACTATATTGATGTTGATATTATCAAGAGCTGCCTTAAGAGATGTTTCATCATCTGTATCAGTATCATTGCTGATGAAATACAGTGCTATGGCTCTATACATAGCTCCCGTATCTACATATATGAATCCAAGTTCCTTTGCAGCTAGTCTTGCGATCGTACTTTTTCCTGCTCCTGCAGGTCCATCAATTGCAATATTCATATTACTTCTCCTAAAAACTTTTTCATCTAAACTAAAGTATGGCTAAACGATCACGACCGGTTAGTCAAAACCCAAACTTTATTATACTATAAACAACTCACAATTAACAAATAAAACATTGCGATAATATTCATTAAGTTGCAGCAAGATAGGCCGTACTCCAGGCAATCTGCAGATTAAATCCACCAGTAAGAGCATCACAGTCTATTATCTCACCCGCAACCCTAAGGCCCTTTATCTTCTTAAGCTCCATGGTATAAGGATCTATCTCTTTAACAGATACACCGCCACCGGTGATTATAGCCTCTTTAAAACCTCTGAGTCCTGTTATAGTTAATTTATATGACTTAAGAACTGAGACAAGCTTCTTACGTTCCTCAGCCGTTATATCATGCACTTTTTTATCAGCCCTAATACCAGAACGTGAAACTATAACAGGGATAAGAAGTCTTGGAAGCAGCTTGTCCAGAGAATTCTGAAAATCCTTATTCTTAAACTCATTGAAATCCCGCTGTATCCTCTTATCAAGATCCTCTTCTGAAAGTGCCGGTTTAAGATCTATATCAAGTATCAAATGCGGCTTAAGACCATGTCCTTTGCCATAGATAAATGAACTGATATACGAGGATGCAGATAGGCACATAGGTCCACTGACACCAAAGTGGGTAAATAACATTTCACCGAAATCAGAATACAGGATCTTGTCCTTCTTAAGAAATGTATAATGTTCCTTTGGAGCTATGACTTTAATTCCAGTATTCTTAAGGGAAAGCCCCATCATGTCAGTAACCTCAGATTCCTCCGTTTCAAGAGGTACCAAAGAAGGTCTCGGATTAACTATTTCTATTCCTTTAGACTTAAGAATATCGTATCCATCACCAGTAGAACCGGTTTGAGGATAAGCCATTCCACCCGACGCAAGCACTACAACATCAGCCTGAAGAGTTCTTCCATTGGAAAGCTTCACACCTGTAACAGAAGGCACATTTTCATCATTGACCATTATGTCCTTAACCGTCGTATTATAGATAATCCGTACCCCAAGTCTGTCTATCTGTTCAGTCAGGGCTTTTATTATATCCGAAGAATGATCTGACACTGGGAAAACCCTATTGCCTCTCTCAGTCTTCAGCTTAACGCCCCAGCTCTCAAAATCATCCATAACTCTGCTCTGATCATAGCTATATATGGCACTGTACAGAAACTTCGGATTAGTAATAACATTTCCGAGAAATGTATCAGGATCCGAATCATTGGTAACATTACATCTGCCCTTGCCTGTTATGAACAGCTTCTTGCCGGGTTTCTCATTCTTCTCAATGATAGTCACTATGTAGTTGGAAGATGCGTGTATGGCAGTCATCATTCCTGCAGCACCAGCACCTATGATTATCATTTGTTTCATATCATTCATCTCTTCCCATCACGGAGGTCTTCAAACCCCTCATGTCAGGTATAAAACTAAAATGTGCCAATCAGACTTAATGTATAATTGGCACATTTTAGATCATTTTATTATTCTTATGCAGGATATGTCTTGTTAGCTGTATCAGCCTTGGACATATCTACGCCTGTCTGCTGAGCTTCTCTATACTTGAAGAACTCTGTAGCAACCTGTGGGAACAGTGCATATGAAAGCACGTCCTCATCCTGCTGCATATACTGAGCTATCTCACCTCTGAGTTTATCAAGTTCTGGCTCTAAATCATCTGCAGGTCTATGTGTAATAGGAACTGTATCTCCTATAGCCTTCTTCTGAACTTCAGGATTGAATGGCTTTATAGTCTGACCATACTTACCTGAAAGCAGGTCCTTAGACTCCTTAGTTATCATCTTATATCTCTCGCCCATAAGAACGTTCAGAACTGCCTGTGTACCAACTATCTGTGATGATGGAGTAACAAGTGGTGGTTCACCGAAATCCTTACGAACACGTGGAACCTCTTCAAGAACCTCCTGAAGCTTGTCATCCTGCTTAGCTTCCTTCAGCTGTGATACAAGATTTGAAAGCATACCACCAGGTACCTGATACAGAAGTGTCTTGATGTTAACACCAAGGATCTTAGTACTCATAAGGCCATTCTCTAAGCACTCTTCTCTATATGGCCTGAAGTATTCAGCGATCTCTGCAAGAAGACTCTGGTCAAGACCTGTGTCTCTGTCTGTGCCCTTAAATGTTTCAACCATAACCTCAGTTGCTGGCTGGGATGTACCCAGAGCAAATGGAGAAATAGCTGTATCGATTACGTCAACGCCTGCTTCAGCAGCCTTGAGATAAGTCATTGAAGCAACACCTGATGTGTAATGTGTGTGAAGCTGGATAGGAAGATTTGAACCCTCCTTAAGAGCCTTAACAAGTCTCTCTGCTTCATATGGTACAAGAAGTCCTGACATATCCTTGATACAGATAGAATTAGCACCCATCTCTTCGATACGTCTTGCTGTTTCCTTCCAGTAATCAAGTGTATATGCATCACCAAGAGTGTATGACAGTGCTATCTGAGCATGTCCACCCTCCTTGTTAGTAGCCTTAACTGCTGTCTCCAGGTTGCGAAGATCATTAAGGCAGTCGAAAATACGGATTATATCAATACCATTTGCTATAGACTTCTGTACGAAGTACTCAACAACATCATCAGCATATGGTCTGTAACCCAGGATATTCTGACCTCTGAAAAGCATCTGAAGCTTTGTATTCTTAAAGCCATCCTTCAGCTTACGAAGTCTGTCCCATGGATCTTCCTTAAGGAATCTGAGACATGCATCAAATGTAGCACCACCCCAGCATTCAACTGAGTGATAACCAACCTTATCCATCTTATCAATAATTGGAAGCATTTCTTCAGTTGGCATACGAGTAGCGATAAGTGACTGATGTGCGTCACGAAGGACTGTCTCAGTAATGCCAAGCTTCTTAATTTCTGACATGGTTTTATTTCCTTTCTGTGTTTAATTATTGGACGTTGAAAATAGCCATAAATGTACCGGCAGCAACTGCTGTACCAATAACACCTGCAACGTTTGGTCCCATTGCGTTCATGAGCAGGAAGTTTGTAGGATCATACTCTGCAGCAACCTTCTGTGATACACGAGCTGCCATAGGAACAGCTGAAACTCCGGCTGAACCAATAAGTGGATTGACCTTACCCTTAGTAACAGCGCACATGATCTTACCGAACAGAACACCCATGGTCGTACCAAGAATAAATGCAACAAGGCCAAGGAATACTATCTTCAGTGTTGTAACCTGAAGGAAGTTCTCAGCACTTGTTGTTGCACCAACTGAAGTACCAAGCATGATAACAACGATGTACATCATTGCATTTGATGCTGTCTCAGTAAGCTGCTTAACAACGCCAGACTCTCTGAACAGGTTTCCAAGCATCAACATACCTACAAGAGGTGCTGTTGTTGGAAGGATCATAACTACAACAAGTGTAACTACTATAGGGAAGATGATCTTCTCAAGCTTTGTAACCTTACGAAGCTGAGGCATCTTGACAAGTCTTTCCTTCTTAGTTGTGAAAAGCTTCATAAAAGGTGGCTGGATAACCGGAACAAGTGACATATATGAATATGCTGCTACGGCTATAGGTCCGAGAAGTGTATCACCCATACCAAGCTTACCAGCAAGGAAGATGGATGTAGGACCATCAGCACCACCGATGATTGAAATAGCTGCTGCTTCCTTACCTGAAAATCCAAGAGCGATAGCAAGGAAATAAGCACCATAGATACCGAACTGCGCCGCAGCTCCTAGAATAAAGCTCGGCGGGTACGCAATTAACGGTCCGAAGTCCGTCATAGCACCAACACCCATGAAAATGAGTGAAGGTAAAATACTCCATTCATCGAGTTTATAGAAGTAATGAAGAAGTCCACCCTCTTCTATAATACTCGGAAACATATTAACCAGAAACATACCAAATGAAATAGGTACAAGCAGTAAAGGTTCAAAACCCTTGGCAATAGCCAGATACAGGAAGACAAATGCAACAAGTATCATTATATAATTCTTCCAGTCAAGAGTAGCGAAACCTGTCTGGTCAGCAAGATTTAAAATTATCTCTTTCATAATTAATCCTCCAGGTTTTAATACATTTGCAAAAAACTAGTTGAGAGTTGCAAGTGTATCACC
>CAMHCL010000128.1 GCA_946183625.1 uncultured Lachnospiraceae bacterium | reverse complement strand
ATAGATAAATCTTCCCCATACCATTTCCAGATTCCTACCTACATAGAAATAGAAATACATATTGATTGGCAGGAATATGATATTAAGTCCTGAAAGTGGATATGGAATCGTGAAGATCCATGTGAAAAGTCTCCAATACTGATGCTTATATATAAGCATGTATGGATTGAGTGTTATCAGATTATATATATCTGGAGCCAGATAATATAGTGCGTACCCAATGCCGGTACACACTATAATGGCTATGTATAGATATGGTATAGAAAACTTGCCGAATTTTCTGTCCAGCTTATTTAAAAAGTCCATGATTTAACTATCCTTTATACTCTTTTTTACAATTACTCATAATCTACAATATTATAAAGTAAAAAGGGTTAAAACTCAAGTGTATAAGAAGACAGAAACTATCTTGCGATGAGTACCATAAGACTCCTAGGCATTAGATGAATGCTTCCGTTTACTGTTTTGTGTGATCTGTGAGATGTATCAGCCGAATATGCTACCATCTTCCATGTCATTCCTTCAGGAATCTGAGGCAACTCAAGAGTATGCTCTTCCCAATGTGCATTTACGCCACAGTATATAAAGCAGTCTTTCTTAGTCTTAAAATCAGCCTTTGGTTCTGCATACATAAAACCAAATACATGGAATGGTTCCCACATATTAAGATTCCATGCTTTTTCTCCATGGAAAGAAAGCTCCGGATAACCACTGCTGTTTACGTCAGTATAGTAATCTCTTCTTCTGAGAACCGGATGTTCATTACGAAGCTTTATCATTGCTTTGTAGAATTCAAGGACATCAGCGTACTTTTCCCTGTTATCCCAATTAAGCCATGAAAGAGGTCCGTCCTGACAATATGCATTATTATTACCATTCTGAGTATTTCTGAACTCATCTCCAGCAAGCATCATTGGTGTGCCACGGCTGAGCATAAGGAGTGCACAGGCATTCTTCACCTGACGATTTCTGAGAGCTTCAACCTCAGCAATATCGGTAGCACCCTCAAATCCTGAATTCCAGCTGATGTTATTATCGATTCCATCTCTGTTATCTTCACCATTAGCGATATTATGCTTTTCGTTATATGAAACCAGGTCATTTAATGTGAAACCATCATGGCAGGTTACGAAGTTAACACTAGAATGCTTTGATCTTCCATAATATACATCGGGCGATCCCTGAATTCTGCTTACGAGTTCAGGTCCTACATAGGCATCGCTTCTTATGAAATGTCTTACGCAATCTCTGAATTTTCCGTTCCAGTCAGCCCATTTATCTGGAGCCGGGAATGAACCAACCTGATATAATCCTGCTGCATCCCAGGCTTCCGCAATAAGCTTAGTCCTGCGGAGTATCGGATCGTGAGCCAGAGTTTCCAGAAGAGGCGGACTCTGCATAGGTCTGCCCTGTTCATCTCTTGAAAGAATTGGCGCTTCATCGAATCTGAAGCCATCTACATGATAATCTGTAACCCAGTATCTGAGACAGTCCAGGATATGCTCTCTTACTACGGCGTTATTACAGTTTACTGTATTTCCGCATCCACTATAATTCATATAATAACCTTCATCATTAAGATGATAATAGGTTTTATTATCGATTCCACGATAGTTATATACAGGGCCACGGTCATCCATTTCAGCTGTATGATTAAATACTACATCAAGGATAACTTCGATTCCGTTCTGATGAAGTCGTTTGACCATGTTTTTCATTTCATCAGCTGCCATACCATATGAACCAAACACTGCATATGCTGATTTAGGAGCGAAGAAGCTGACAGTTGAATATCCCCAGTAATTGTAAAGCTGTTTTCCGTTGTATGACCTGTCATATTCAAGTTCGTTAAACTCAAAGACTGGCAGGAGCTCCACAGCATTTACACCTAGTTCTTTAAGATATGGGATCATCTCAACAACACCGGCAAATGTACCAGCATATTTATTACCAAGAGATTCATCCTTGGTAAAACCACGGACATGCATCTCATAGATGATCAGATCCTCAAATGGAATATCAAGAGGTGTATCACCCTCCCATTCATAATCATCTGGAACTATCTTACATTTCAGCTGATTGTTCTTGTTCTTCTGATCACCCCAGATCTCACGTCCCGAGATAAGTCTTGCATAAGGATCCAGAAGACTTTTCTTAGGATCAAAACGATAGCCATTTTCAGGTTCCCATTTGCCATAGAATCTATATGTATATTCAAGCTCTTCAGCATTCTGGTCAAAGACAATGATGGAATAATTACTGCCTGTTCTATATTCATCAGGAATTCTGATATTGGCAAAAGGCTTCTTCTCACCCTGATGATATAACTGGAGGTCACATGCTGTGGCATCTACAGAGTTGATCGAAAAGTTTATGCCGCCATCACTTACAGGGGTTGCGCCAAAGGGCAAGGCATGACCTCGGCAGCACTTTACGCCGTCGATCATTATCGAATCTATTTCATCTATTCGTTTCATCGTTATTTCCTCCCTGTTTCAATCAATAAACTAAAAATAATAATAACAAATAATTAGACATAATAATAGTAATATTCATTGAATAAATGACTATTTCGATATATAATAATAATTCAGCAATAAAATGATGTATAAATATTGTAGAAAAAATTCAGAAAACAGGAGTAAGTGATAGTATGAAGCGATTAGGAATTGATATAGGTTCTACAACTGTTAAGATTGCTATTCTTGATGAAGAGAATCATATCCTCTATTCGGAATATAAAAGACATTTTGCTAAGATCAAAGAGACTCTTAGAGAGCTTCTTGAGAACGCTGTAGCATCAATAGGTGATACAGAAATAGCTGCATGCATTACAGGATCAGGTGGTCTCGCACTCTCCAAGGTAATCGATGTACCTTTTGAGCAGGAGGTTGTCTGCGTATCAAATGCACTTAAGACATTCGCTCCTAAGACACAGGTTGCTATTGAGCTTGGTGGTGAGGATGCGAAGATCATATATTTCAGTAATAACGGTATTGAACAGAGAATGAATTCCGTTTGTGCCGGTGGTACTGGTTCTTTCATCGATCAGATGGCTGCTCTTCTTATGACAGATGCTGCTGGTCTTAATGAGTATGCAAAGGATTATGATACTATATATCCTATCGCTGCCAGATGTGGTGTGTTTGCCAAGACTGATATACAGCCTCTTATCAATGAGGGTGCTACTAAGCCTAATCTTTCTGTTTCTATTTATCAGGCTGTTGTTAATCAGACTATTTCAGGTCTTGCCTGTGGTAAGCCAATAAGAGGTTATGTAGCTTTTCTTGGTGGTCCTCTTCATTTCCAGGATCAGCTTCGTGAATGCTTTATCAGAACTCTTAATCTTGATGAGGAACATACTATAATTCCTGAAAACTCTCATCTGTTTGCTGCATCCGGTGCAGCTCTTAATGCAGGTGATGAAGCTACATCTTCTGTTTCAGCTCTTGCTGAAAAGCTTACTCCGGAGCTTAAGATAGAGGTTGAAGTGAATCGTCTTGATCCACTTTTTGAAAACAAAGAACAATATAAAGAATTCTCTAAGAGAATGTCTAAATATAAGGTTAAGAGAGGTGACCTGGATTCCTATAAGGGAAATGTATATCTTGGTATTGATGCTGGTTCTACTACTACCAAGCTTGCAGTTATCGGTCAGGATGGTGAGCTTCTCTACGATTTCTATAGTAACAACAACGGAAGCCCTGTTAAGACAACTATCAAGGCTATGAAGGAAATATATTCCAAGCTACCTAAGGGCGCTAAGATAGCAGGAAGCTGTTCTACAGGTTATGGTGAAGCTCTGCTTAAGTCCGCATTTAATCTGGACTATGGCGAAGTTGAGACAATTGCTCACTATACTGCTGCTGCATTCTTCGAACCAGAGGTTGATACCATCCTTGATATTGGTGGTCAGGATATGAAATGTATCAAGATCCGTGATGGTGTGGTTGATAATGTAATGCTTAATGAGTCATGTTCATCAGGTTGTGGTTCTTTCATCGAAACATTTGCCAGATCTCTTGATTACAAGGTTCAGGATTTTGCTAAGATCGCACTTCTTGCAAAATCTCCTATAGATCTGGGTTCAAGATGTACTGTATTTATGAATTCTAAGGTTAAGCAGGCTCAGAAGGAAGGCGCTTCCGTCGAGGATATCTCTGCCGGCCTTGCTTATTCTGTTATTAAAAATGCCCTGCTTAAGGTTATAAAGCTTACAGATCCTAAACAGCTGGGAGAAAAGATAGTTGTACAGGGCGGTACATTTTACAATGATGCAGTTCTAAGAGCTTTCGAGCTTGTATCTGGTACTACTGCGATTCGTCCTGATATAGCAGGTATCATGGGTGCTTTTGGTGCTGCACTTATTGCCAAAGATAACTATGAGGAAGGTTTTGAGTCAACTACTCTTCCATCTAAGGATGTTGATGAGCTT
>CAMHCL010000127.1 GCA_946183625.1 uncultured Lachnospiraceae bacterium | reverse complement strand
GCAAGACAGGTTATAGCTGAAGAAGAGGGAGAGAATGTGGACAGAACTATACTGGAAGATTATGCTAATCCTGATTCAGACAGATATCATTTAATGCTTGAGAAGATAAGAGAGAGACTTAACTTCACAACACTTGCTTATAATAGATTAGATGACCTTATTGAAGCAGCTGGCATTGATAAGGATAAGCTTTGTACATACTGCTGGGATGGCAGGGAGTAATCTTTATGAAAAATATGAAATGCAGGAATGTAGTATTCCTCGTTCTGATGCTCATATGGATGGGAGTTATATTTGTTTTTTCTCAACAGGGAGCTGATGATTCGACAGAGGAAAGTCGAACAGTTGGTATGGCTGTGGGACATATATTTGAACCGGATTTTGATTCTTGGACAAAAGATGAGCAGATTCGATATGCTGATCGGATAGAGCATCCTGTAAGGAAAACAGCACATTTTATAGAGTTTACTATTCTAGGGGTGCTGATCACAGGCTTCTGGTATGGACATGACAGACGCTCATGGTTAAATGTACTGGTTCCGTATATTGTGGGAACACTATATGCTGCCAGTGACGAGACGCATCAGCTCTTTATATCAGGGCGGAGCGGTCAGGTATCGGATGTGGTACTGGACAGCTTTGGAGTGCTGTCGGGAGTGCTCATTATGGTTTTGATAATGCATCTTGTATATACAAAAAGAATAAATGATAATAAAAAATCCACAGATTAAGTTCTGCGGATTTTTTGTTTATCTATCAGTTTCATTTTTATTTGCTGTATGATATTCGCGTCGTCTCTCAACAAGTTCTTTAAGTGAATCAGGATCACGGTCAGATATGCGTGATTCTATGACGCGTCGTCTCTCGTCTATAAGCTTTGTGAGATGTTCTCTCTCTTCATCTGTTGCATCAGCTATTTCGGGCAGATGAGTTTCTATAATATTAAGAATCTCATCTTCATCCATGTAAGCCAGTCTTCCCCATGGATTAAATCTCTCAAGATGAACTATATCATGTTCAGTATTTAACTCGCTGGAATTAAGGAGTTTGTTCATTATATCCTGAGCCAGTTCGCGTTTGACTTTATCCGCATCAGATCCATGAGCCCATTCAAGCTCAGTTCCAAGCCCCGATAGAAAAGCAGCAGGAGTGGTCTGATCTCTTGATGCTGATCTGTTTCCTGAAATTTTAGATGTACCATTTGTAAAGTTATATGTCGGTACATCAATTCGGGCATCACGAAGAGCATTGTCGACGGTTCTTCTTACAACACCGGTATCAATAAGCACCGAATCTTTTTAATTTGTCATTTATACTTCCATCATGTTCTGTGAGATAGAAGCTTATACCTCGTTCTCTGAGTGATCTGTTCAGTTGAACAAGTCTGTCAGTTGCTGTTATATCTATATTTCCAATGCCGCTTCCATATACGATAACAACTTTCGTGTCGGGCTTTATGCTGTCCTGGATATCCTTTACAAATGTATCTATATTTGCAAAAAACAGATTTCCACCGTAACGATAAATGATAACTCCATCTATTGGAACGGCATGTTTATTCCTTCTAAGTGAATAGTAGCCATCTCTGCCTTCTATTACACCCATAAAATCTTTTGGAGGAACGATAGTATCAACTATTACAGTGAAGAAGGATAGGATACAGCCTATTACAACACCGTAGATTGTTCCAAATATAAGTACCCCAAGTGCAGCAGATATGAATATTATAAAATCTCGCTTACTTGTTTTAAGTAGTCTGTGGGCTAGATGAAATTCACAGGCAGAATACAGGGCGGATACAACAATAGCAGTAAGTACAGGTACAGGAAGATATTTAATAAAGCCTGTACAGAATATAAGGATCACAGCCATTGTTATGGATGCAAATATAGATGTGAGCTGGGATCTGCTTCCGAACTGTCTGGCGATAGAAGTTCTGGATACGCTGGCGTTTACCGGACAGGAACCAACTATTGCAGAGGATAGATTTGCCATAGTATAGGCAAGTACTTCCCTTGATGGATTCAGGTCGTAACCATCGTTTATGGCATTCTGCCTTGATGCCAGGAGTGTTTCACACATGATGACCAGAGCGATAGTAAGTGATGAGAATAATATTTCTGAGAAATTACCAACGTTTATATGAATCAGTTTCAAATGTGGAAGTCCCGGTGCCACTTCTGGAAGAAGCTTAACACCATAGTCCGTGATATTTGTTGTGAGAGTAAGGATACCTCCTGCAACAAGTATGATTATTGACATTGGAAATTTAGGTATGAATTTACGGCTTATAAGTATAATTGCTATGCAGAGGATACTTAGACTGAAGGAGACTGGTGAGAATACTTTGAATTCTTCAATTATATGTAATACTAGTTCGTAGAATTCGCCAGTTCCCGCAGTTCCACCATAAAGCTTTGGAATCTGGATCGATATGATCTCGATACATATACCGGTGATAAATCCACCCATAACAGGCATTGATATATATTTTACAGCCCTGCCGGCTTTCAGGATATAGAAGAGTAAAAGCCATATGGATACAGCCAGAGTTATGACCGGAACGGTTTTAATAGCTTCTTCAGATTCTGATGCTATGCCCATTGCTGCTATAACTCCGCCAGTTAGTGCAGCCGGAGCTGCATCTACACCGAATACAAAGTCCTTTGATGTTGTTATAAGTCCATATATCAGAATTGGGAGGAGAGAACCATAGAGTCCATATATCATTGGAAGTCCGGCTATCTGTGAATAGCCCATGGATATAGGTATGGAGATAAGCGCAATTATAATACCTGCCAGCATATCCTTAAGTATGTAAACAGGTTTATAGTCTTTTCCAAAGAAGTGATAAATATATGTCTTTACCCCTGATTTCATAATGCCCCCCGATACATTTTACGTATATATTGATTTTAATTGTAATGATAAATAATTGCAAGTTAGCTGTTGTTAAAACAGTGCCTTTGATGGTATAATTTACAGATAGTGATTTTTAAGAACGAAAAAATATCCAAGGGGTTAAAGAGATGAAAGAGAAGAAAAGCGGATTAGTCATATTTCTTACAATCATGGCAGTGGTTGTAGGACTTGCACTTGTCGCATTAGTATCATTTATTGTATTTAGGATTTATAAAGATGAGAAGGCAGCTAAAGAGTCAGCAACTACTGAGACAGTTCTGTCGGCTGATATAGAAGAGGTTGAAGAACCTGCTACTCCTGCAGAGCCTGCTACAGCTACTGATGCTGATGCAGATGAGATGGCACGTGGATACAAGCTTTATAAATTTGAAAGAGATGGAAATTCCATACATCTTCCACAGGCTGATCCTACACTTGCTATGAATGATGCAAATGTAGACGGTGAGACCAGTGAGAATGATGAAGTTCCAAAGGGAAGCTCATGGGATAAGAACTCTCTTGTACTTAGTCCTGTAGAGGGCTCAACAAATTACGCTTCACCAGGTGATGCTTCTAAGACTGGAATGCTTACAAGTTCATATATGATCCTTGTTGATCTTGATGAGGACAGAACAGTAGTAGAAAGAGATGCAGATGTTGTTGTTAGTCCTGCCTCCATGACCAAGGTCCTTACACTTCTTACTGCCAGAGATCATATAGATGAGAGCAATCTGGATGATAAGTTTACTATCACAGCTGAGATATGTGAATACGTTAATAAGAACAATGCAAGTGCTGTTGGATTCCAGCCTGATGATGAGGTTACTGTAAGTGATCTTCTCTATGGTACAATCCTTTGTTCTGGTGCAGATGCTGCTCTTGGACTTGCAGAATATTGCTGTGGTTCTGAGGAAGCCTTTGTTGAGGAAATGAATAAGAAATGTGAAGAGCTTGAGATTAGTGATACAGCACATTTTACAAATGTAGTAGGAATGTATGATCCTGATCTGCATTGTACTATGAGAGATATGGCTATTATCATGAGTGTTGCTGTTCAGGATGATATGTGTCTTGATATATTGTCAAAGCATACTTACCTTACATCTATTACTACAGAGGACTGGCCGGACGGAATTGAGATATCCAACTGGTTCCTGAGAAGAATAGAGGATAAGTATACAGACGGTGAAGTTGTAGCTGCAAAGACTGGTTTCGTTAATGAATCAGGCTGCTGCGCAGTTAGTTATTATGTATCCAATAACGGAAAGAGGTATATCTGTGTTACTGGAAATGCATTCTCTACGTGGCGTTCAATATATGATCATGTAGGCGTATACAGATCTTATACACAGAAAGACTAGAGTGATATTTAAATTGTAAAGGAGGATATTATGGCAGTATTACAGATTAATGAGGATAAATTCGATGAAGTTGTTTTAGGCAGTGATGTGCCTGTAGTTGTTGATTTCTGGGCAAACTGGTGTGGACCATGTAAGATGCTTTCACCAATAGTTGATCAGGTATCAGAAGAGGTTTCTACAACTAAGTTCATAGGTGTTGATGTTGATGATGCTGAGAGACTGGCCGT
>CAMHCL010000126.1 GCA_946183625.1 uncultured Lachnospiraceae bacterium | reverse complement strand
TTTCTTTCCAGATGCTGTCTGGTGTAAGCAAGATCAGGAATGCTTTTGCTGAGGACAGAGCTCTTCTTAAATATCTTGAGAAGTCAGTAAAGGCACGAGAGATATATAAGACTAAAGAGAGATTCACTATGCTTACAAATGCTATTGTAGGCTCTATAGATATTATATTTTCAGTCATCTTTTATTATCTGATGATTAGACAGGATATAGGCCTTTCAATCGGTGCATTCAGTGGTTTTACTGCAGCTTTTGGTGCTTTCTCAGGTTCTATTCTCACAATAGTGCAGAACTTTCTGGTTGTTAATCACATAAAGCCTGTATACGAATATGCTCAGCCTATACTTGAAACACTTCCTGAAACAAATGAAGAAGCTGATCTCCCAGGTGATATAAAGGGTGAGATTGATATAAATAACGTTACATTTTCCTATAATCCTGATGAACCACCAGTTCTTCAGAATCTGAATCTTCATATCAAACCTGGCGAATATATCGGAATAGTTGGTTCCTCGGGTTGTGGAAAATCCACACTTTTGAAGCTTCTCCTAGGATTTGAAAGACCTCAGGTGGGCAGGGTTTATTATGATAATAGAGATATAGATGAATTAGATAAGAGAGAATTGCGTAAGAAGTTCGGTGTCGTTCTTCAGGACGGCGGTATGATATCCGGAAGTATTTATGAGAACATAGTTATTGCATCGCCGGGTACCAAGATGAAGAGAGTTGAACAGGTCGTGAAGGAAGTTGGACTTGATGAGGATATCAAGGCCATGCCGATGGGACTTCATACCGTAATAAGTGATGGTGCCGGTACTATATCGGGTGGACAGGCTCAGCGTATTCTTATTGCCAGAGCGATCGTTGGCAAGCCGAAGGTTATATTCCTTGACGAGGCAACAAGTGCACTTGATAATGTCACTCAGGGACAGATAGTTGAGACTTTGGAGAAGCTGAATGCAACCAAAGTTGTTATCGCACATAGACTTTCAACTGTACAGAATTGCGACAGAATCATTGTTTTTGACAAGGGTAATATAGTTGAAGAAGGTAATTATGAGCAGCTTATGGAACAAAAAGGATTATTTTATAAGCTTGCAATGAGACAAATATCGTAATATTATTATTCCATACTAGTTGGAGGTTGTAATTGTGGCAGAAGTTGTTGAATTTCAGACAAAACAAAGCTTTGAACAGGTTTACGAGGAATGCTATGACAAGATATATAAGTATACCTATACATTGCTTATGAATAAAGAGGATACAGAGGATGTAGTGGCTGATACATTTATCACAGCATACGAAAAGTATGATACATATGACAGTACTAAATCTTCAGTTTCAACCTGGCTTTCCAGGATAGCACATAATAAGGCGGTAAATCTTGTAAGATCAGCTTCTTACAGAAATCGTGATGAACTCCCTGAAGAACTTCCGGGAGAGGCTGCAGCTGATTTTACCAAGAATGTAGAAGATAATGAGATGCTCCTCAATCTGTATTCAAATCTTACTGAAGATGAGAGAGAGTTCCTTAACCTGCGATACACCATGGGTCTTAAGGATGCAGAAGTAGCAGAGATTCTTGATATATCGCCGAAAGCGGTTAACAAGAGATATCAGAGACTTCTGGCTAAATGCAAGGATATCTTGAACGGCTAAATATAGACTTATAAAATGTATATTCGTTATATACGATATGCAGGAGGGTATATGGAGATAATTAAGAACAAGGATGGAGATGAGCTTACCCTTTGTGTTGAGGGAAGAATAGATGCATCAACAGCCAAGGAATTCGAAGACGTAGTGATGAGCTCTATAGATGGAGTTAAGACTCTGGTATTTGATTTCGGTAAGCTGGATTATACGTCTTCTGCAGGACTC
The DNA here is from genome assembly GCA_946183625.1 of uncultured Lachnospiraceae bacterium. GTDB lineage: Bacteria > Bacillota > Clostridia > Lachnospirales > Lachnospiraceae > Eubacterium_Q. The sequence goes on along the minus strand of CAMHCL010000126.1, from coordinate 2,671 downwards.
AGAGTTCTGCTTAAGAGTCAGAAGAGAATGGATGCACAAGATGGCGATATGATCATCCGTAAACCGAATGAAGTAGTAATTGAGATTCTCGAAGAGACTGGTTTTATCAATATATTTGAAGTTGAGGAATGATTGATGAAGACTGACGTTATCAGAGTTACTGGAAGTAGTGAGGATATAAAAAAAGCTTTTGCTATAACCAAGAGATACTGCGATTATATGGGATTCAGTAAGGACAGAGCATTAAATGTGCGTCATCTGGTGGAGGAATCCTTTGGTGTTATAGGTGATATTACAGATGATTTCAAATCAGATTTCTGGATTGAAAGTGACAAGGATTCTGATTGCAGGATATGCTTTGCAATGATAGGAAAGCTGAGCAAAGCTCAGAAACAGGAGCTTATCAAGAGTTCAACCAAATCCATTAATTCTTCATCGGGGTTAACAAGCAGGATTATGAGTTTTCTTGGAAAAAGCCTTGCTGAAGAAAATAAAGCTAAGGGCGATGAGAGAGTGTGGACTCTCAGTAAATACAAAAATGGTATAGATGAGGCCACATGGAATGGCATGGGAAAATCGATTATTGCCAAGCTTGCTGATGATATTTGCATCGAAATTAATGACGAAAAGATTAAAATCGTAGTGATTAAGAACTCGGTTTAAATGTTTTTTCAAATTTTATAATAATTTATTGGACTTTATTGCTTTGAGATAGTAAAATTATCTTATGGTTTAAAAAGTATACTTATTTTTTAGGAGGATTATCAAATGTTAGGAATCAATAAGGACAAAGTAGATTCAACTCTTAATATCGAACTTGAGGGAAGACTTGATACAACTACATCACCTGAACTGGAAGCTGAACTTGGTTCTGCTCTTGATGGTGTTACTGAGTTGAATTTTGATTTTGCAAAGCTTGATTACATTTCAAGTGCCGGCCTCAGAGTTCTTCTTGCAGCTCAGAAGACAATGAATAAGCAGGGTAGCATGGTTATCCGTAATGCTTCTGACGAAATAAGAGAGATCTTTGATGTTACCGGATTCTCAGATATTCTTACTATTGAATAATTGTTTCTAATATGATTGATTAGATAGGTAATATGGGTGTCCGAAATGACACCCATATTGTCTTTTATTAGTGGGGTTATATATGAATTCTGACACCAAGCTTATTACAAAACTTTTTTTTAGAATGGTGCCTGTGCAGATATTGCTGGTTGTTATCAGCGGTCTTAATTCAGTTATAGACAGTTCCTTCGCCAGTAACATGATCGGTGATAATGCAATGGCTATAACCGGACTGTTTCTGCCATTCAACAAAATGCTGGACGCCGTAAATGCGCTTATGTTTGGTGGCGCTCAGATATTATGTGGCAGATATCTCGGTAAGAATATGATCAGCAGGACAAGAAGTGTTTTTACTCTGGATATTATAGTTATGTGTGTAGTTTCCGGACTGGCAACTCTTGTCTGTGTTTTTATGCCGGGAAGTATTACAATTCTGCTTGGAGCAAGTGCAGAATACAGAGATGGCCTCATTTCTTATATCAGAGGTGTGTCTGTTGGAATTCTTCCGTTCTTTTTAGCTTCTCAGCTTACTGCGTTCCTTCAGCTTGAACAGCAGGAGAAGAGAGGATATGCGGGAATCGTATCAATGCTGATCGCAAATGCATTGTTTAATTATCTGTTCATAGGCGTTTTTGGATTAGGTCTATTCGGACTTGGCCTTGCAACGTCTCTTGCAAACTGGATATTCTTTATTGTTCTTGGCTCTTATTATTTCATAGGAAAAGCTACAATTAGATTTGATCATTCGAGCATCATAAAGGCTGATCTTCTTGATATTTTGAAGTATGGTCTTCCGAGTGCTATCAGTCAGATATGTCTCTTTACAAGAGCTATCATCATCAACAGACTGCTCAACACATATGCAGGAGGAGATGGACTTAAAGCATATGCCGCCATAAATACCTTCGGTTGTATATATTGGGCGGTTCCGGCAGGAGTGACAGCTGCCTTGCTTCTTCTGGCAAGTGTTTATTCCGGAGAACAGGATGTTACAGGATTATCGCAGCTGTTAAAGACGTTCCTGAAGAAAGGTGTTGGCCTTGTAGCCGCTATTTCTATTGTATTTATGCTGCTGGCAGTTCCGCTTACTAACATTTTCTACCATGATCCAGCCAGCGCTGTATATAAGATGACGCAGTTGGGATTCCTGCTTTTCCCTATTTCATCACCATTTAGTGCGATAACCATTGGTGCTTCATCTATTTTCAATCTTATGAAGCATAAGAAGATCGTTAATACGCTTACAGTTGCCGACGGAGTTGCAGTTATGGCGGGACTCGCATGTATACTTGTACCATTGATGGGGATTAATGGACTATGGATATCACAGATACTCAGTACGATCATCACTGTACTTATGGCATTGATTTTTGTAATATATTACAATAAGAGATTCCCAACATCCATGCAGGATCTGTTATGTCTCCCTGAGGGCTTCGGAGTTCCTGAAGATAAGCGTATGGCCATTTCTATTAAAGATATGGATGGTGTTATAAATGTATCAGAGGGCGTCAATGCATTCTGTCTGGAGCAGGGCATAAACAGGAAGCATTCATATTATACGGCTCTCTGTGTTGAGGAAATGGCTGGAAATATCGTTAAG
>CAMHCL010000125.1 GCA_946183625.1 uncultured Lachnospiraceae bacterium | reverse complement strand
TTCAAGTCTTGATAGTTTTCTAAATTCTATAACTAACTCAAATTATGATAAAAATGAAGTGGTAAATATATCAGAGCATCTAAGTGTAACATCAGAGGTTATGCTGATAATGATGATGCTGGCTATTTTTATTGTTGCCATTACGCCTTATGTAGTGGGGGCTGTCTATTATGTAAGGGTTGTTTTCAGAGAGTTCCGTAAGATAGAGGACGCTGAGAAGCAGAGACAGCGTGAATATGAGAAGAGAAGGAACCTGATGCTGTCTGATATAGCTCATGACCTTAGAACGCCTATAACGACCGTTTCAGGCTATTCTAAGGCCCTTTCTGACGGAATGGTGTCGGATGACAAGAAAGAAGAGTATCTGAACGCCATACAGGCGAAATCGGAGAGGATGAATGATCTGATCACGCTGCTGTTTGATTATGTCAGAGTAGATAGCGAAGGCTTTAAGCTGAACAAGACCAAGCTGGATATATGTGAGATAGTAAGAGAGTCGGCTGCGCTGATGTATCAGGATATAGAGGATGCAGGAATGATGCTGGATGTGGATATTCCTGAGGAACCGATATATGTTCAGGCTGATAAGGTCCAGTTTGAGAGGGTTGTGACTAATCTGATCACAAATGCCATCAGGCATAATAAACTGGGAACTGAGATTGGTGTTTATATGCAGACTGCAGATGATGATACCAAGATAATGGTCGCAGATACTGGTGAAATGATTCCTGAAGAAAAGGTTGAGACCATATTTAATCCATTTGTCATGGGTGATGAATCCAGGAAAAGTGGCGGTGGTACAGGACTTGGTTTATCCATTGCAAAGAAGGTTGTGGAACTTCACGGCTTCACCATCAGACTGGTGCAGAAACCGTATATTGCCAGGTATGACATTTTAAAAAGGTTTAATAAATCTTTTATAATAAATATTCCTAAATAGTGCATTTAATAGTTATTTGTGACAATTGATATTTTAAATGAATCGCTTTATAATTATCAAAGTGTTGTTTGATGTCGCAAAAACAGCATTTTGATTGTAAATATAAATGTTGTATATTAATATACTTATTTTTATCGGAGGAATCGTTAAATGTACAAAGACGATAACGTTTTTGATGAAGATTCGATACTCAGAGAGCAGGAGCGTGAGCGCCAGGAAATGGAAGCGCGTCACAGAGCTCAGCGTGAGGAATTAAGACGTATCAGGGAAGAGGAGAGAAGAAAGCTCAATCCTGATCTGGATTCTGCATTTGCCACACCTGATGAAGATATGGTCCGTCAGCAGCAGATGGCAAGAGAGCAGGAACTGGCACGTCAGCAGGCTGAGCATGAGAGACAGGAAGCTGCTCGTCAGAGAGAATTTGAACGTCAGAAGGAGATAGCTTACCAGAAGGAACTGGCTCGTCAGCAGGAAATGGAATATCAGCGCGCTATGGAGCGTGAGCAGATAGAAGCTGAACGTGAGCAGGCCAGACAGAGGGAAGAGGCTAGACGAAGAGAGATGGCCAAGAAGGAAGAAATGAGACGCAGACGTGAGGAAGAGCTGCGCAAGGCGCAGAAGAGAAACAGCATCAAGAGAGTTGATGATGCATATGAGGCTGATTTCGAGCCTGAGTATGATGATGACGACGATTATGATGATGATTATGAATATGAGAGACCAAGAAGAGAGAGAAGGCCTAGAGAGGATTCTCACGAGAGAAGAAGGCCTTCAGGTTCAGGTCATAGTTCAGGCCATGGCTCAGGTCATGGATCGAATCCACCTCATAAGAAGAAAAAGAAGAAAAAGTGGAAGAAGGTCCTGCTTGCTCTGGTAGCAATTCTTCTTGTATTATGTATTCTTTTTGTAGCAGCGGTTCATAGAATCACAAGTAAATGTAATCATATAGATACTGATGTTTCCAAATCAGGTGCTAATCTGTCAGGTAATACGGTAAATATACTTCTTATTGGACAGGATGCCCGTGATGGAGAGGAGGGTCAGAGAGCAGATACAATGATGCTCATGACCATCAACAGAAAAGCAAATTCTGTTATTCTTACTTCTTTCATGAGAGATATGTATATAGATATCCCTGGTTATGGCGGAAATAGAGTAAATGCTGCTTATGCATTTGGTAGTATGAATGGCGGCGGTGATGCAGGTGGTGTTAATCTCCTTGATAAGACTCTGGAGCAGAACTTCGGAGTAGAGATAGACGGAAATGCGATGGTTGATTTTGACGGCTTCCTGGAAGCTATGACGGCCGTTGGAGACCTGGATATAGAGCTGAATGCTGAAGAAGCACAGTATATGAATGATAATCCGGGATTTGGTTCAAACAATGATGAGTCAGACGAGGTATGGGATCTTCATGAAGGTATGAACAGCCTTACATCAAGTCAGGCACTTGCGTACTCAAGAATCAGATATGTAGGTAACTCCGACTGGGAGCGTACAGAGAGACAGAGAAAGGTTATTATGGCTGCTGTCAATAAAGTTAAGCATGGTAACCTGATAGCTGGTTATAAGGCCGCTGATAAGGCTGCTCCATACATAACAACAGACCTTAATACCATGGGAATGATCAGAGTTGGTCTGGGTATCATGTTCAATGGTAATATGCAGAGTTATCGTATTCCTGTAGATGGAACCTATTACAATGACAATATAAACGGAATGGCCGTACTTGTACCGGACCTGGCAGCTAACAAGGATTACCTTGAGAAGTACATGTCAGGAACCTATGAAGAAGAGTAGGAAAGTGGATATTGGCCGGTGACCTGTTGGTAAATGAACACAAAATAAAAGCTGTGAGTGGAAAAACCATTCACAGCTTTTTTAGTACATTTAATTATTAGTTTCTAAGATTCAATCTCCGGTGCATTTGGATCCTGTGTACCGTCTATTATGATCCTGCCACGTCCATGGGTCTTGCCGTAGTACATAGCCTTATCGGATCTGTCGAGTACCTTGTCCGGATCATCTACTGTCTCAGGATAGTTTGCAACACCCACTGAAGTATTGAGCTTGATATCCTGACCTTCAAAATGAACTACATAGTTCTTAATGTTCTCATGGAGCTCATCAGTTATCTCATAAGCTCTGTCCTTGTCAACGCCGTTCATGATAAGGAGGAATTCCTCACCACCGAATCTGACAGGCATAAGATCATACTTCTTAGCAACATCGTTACACATCTTGGCAACAGCCTTGATAGCTTCATCACCGGCCAGATGTCCGTAAGTATCATTTACGTTCTTGAAGTGGTCGATATCCAGCATCGTTACTGAAATAGTACCGCCGTCATCCTTGATATTATTAAGCATCTCTGTGTAGCAGATATTGAAGTAGATACGGTTGTAGATCTTAGTAAGACCGTCCTTCTTAGCCATATCCTCTGTCTTCATATACAGTCTGTCACCGATCATGGCAGAAGTGAAGTTCAGCACTGTGGACATATAGAAGTCGTAGCCACCGTAGAAGAAGTCATACTTATCACTTGCAACTATCAGCACACCGTAAATCCTGTCACCTTCATAAGCAGGGAATGCAGTTATACAGCAGCCCTTTCTGTTGAAGTACTGATAATTCTGAGTGAAGTTAGTACATATCTCAACAGGCTTATGCAGATCTTCCTTGACAATCATATCATAGACAGCCTTTGTTTCCTTGCGGATTGGATCCGGTGCATAGTTCTGTGTAGATTGAAGCACGAATATCGGCTCCTCGTTAAGAACAACATCGGAATCTATATACATACAGCACAGACTGGAATTCTTAACATCCGTAATACTGTCCAGCATGTAATTGATATCCTCTTCAACGTCAAATGTGGTAGTATATTTGACCATTACATCCATCAGGGAACGTGTTTCAGCATTCTTCTTCTTAAGAGTTAAATTGGTCTCGGTCAGCTCTATCTTCTGTAAGTTGATAGTATTATTAACCTCTGAAATTCTCTCCTGAAGAACTGTAAGCTTTTCGTTCTCCTTCTGAACATCCTGACTGAAGAAGAGTACGTCATTGTACTTATTGTTCCACTCTGTAGCGATATATCGTAAAATGTATCGAGCCAGGTAGGTGGCAATATATACAAGACCTGCTGCCAGAACCATCAGAAATACAAATGCTATATCAAGATCCTTCTTATTGCGGATCAGCATGCTTGCCATTAAAAGGATGATATATATTACAGATATGATGTTGCCCTTTTCATGATTAAAAACATCATCCAGGAACTGAGCTTCGACTATCAGAAGTATTCCGAATACGATATAAAGTACTTCGAGATAAACCGGAAGAGTAAAGAAAATACTACCAACGGTTGCTAGGATAAAGTACAAAAACCCTTTAATATAGTAAATCTTAGCGTTACATTTGCCCTTCTTTATCAAACGATAAAAAATCTCATCAAATGCATATAAAGCTATAACAGAAAGAGAGTAATAAATGAATCCGAAAAGCTTGATATCAATATTGAATGCCCAGGAAACCAGGAAGATGAATATTGTCAAGAGGGCGAACACTCTGTAAAAGACGATCTGTCTTTTAAGATAAACAACAAAT
>CAMHCL010000124.1 GCA_946183625.1 uncultured Lachnospiraceae bacterium | reverse complement strand
GTAGATCGTAAGAAGGATGTTATCATCAGTGGTGGTGAGAATATCTATCCTGTACAGATCGAGAGCTTCATCATGAAGAACAAGAAGGTTCAGGATGTGGCAGTTATCGGTCTTGGTGATGTAAGACTGGGTGAGATAGCAGCGGCTATCATTCAGCTTAAGGAAGGTGAGACTTCAACAGAAGAGGAGATGAACAACTTCTGTCTTGAACTTCCTAGATATAAGAGACCGCGTAAGATAATCTTTGCCAAGGTTCCTAGAAATGCAACTGGAAAGATCGAGAAGCCTCTGCTTAGAGAGACATATGGTTCAAAGAATCTGGTTGATAGAGAAAATAGAAATTAATTAAGTTAGATATAGAAAAACCTGCCTGTCGGTAATCCGACAAGCAGGTTTTCTTTCACACTTTATCCCAAAGGAATAATAACTCCTGAAATTTCAACTATTATAGCATTATAACATTTCACTTACCAAGGGTTTTATGAGATTATGCACAAATCTGGTTTGCATTTTTGTTAAAATGTGCTATAATAGACCTACATTAGTGATGTGATATATATTCTTAATGGGGTTAGATTATATAATGCATGCTTGAATAAGGCTTGAATCTGCGTGGAGAAGGTGGATTCAGGTCTTTTTCTTTTGTTTTTTCTGAAATGATTCTATGTTAAAATGTCATTAGTTTGTATCAGACTAAATTATTCCGATTAATAAACAGGTGTTTATATGATAAGAGCTGAAAACCTTGTAAAAAGTTTTTATAAGACTCAGAAAAAGGGTAAGAAGATAGAGTTTAATGCAGTGGATGATATATCGCTCTATGCGAATCCCGGGGAGATAGTGGGAATACTAGGACCGAACGGCGCTGGTAAGACCACCCTTCTTCGTATGCTTGCAAGCCTTATGAAACCAACCTCCGGCAGGATTGTGGTGGAGAAAGACGGACAGGAGATTACAGATTCCATAGATATAAAAGGCAATATAGGTTATCTGTCGGGTAATACTAAAATGTACGACAGACTGTCAGTTCGTGAGCTTCTGGAAATGTTCGCCGGAATATATGGTGTTCCGGATAACGAGATAGAAGAGAGAGTCAATAAAACGTGTGAGGTCCTTCAAATGGAGGATTTCATAGATAACCGTATAGAGAAGCTGTCTACAGGACAGACCCAGAGAGCATCCATTGCCAGATGTATAGTTCATTCTCCGGATATATATATCTTCGATGAACCTACATTGGGACTGGATATCATTTCCAGTTCAGCCATAGTCAGATTCATGAAGAAGGAAAAGGAAGCTGGGAAGACTATACTGTATTCCACACATTATATGGAAGAAGCGGATTATCTCTGTGACAGAGTCATAATGATAAATGGTGGAAAGGTTGTGTGCGACGAGACGCCTAATGAGCTTAAGGCTCGTACAAATACTGACAATATGCGCGATGCATTTGGCAAGATCATAAATCTGGAGGAGTTGGAATATGAGAACTAAGATAGTAAAACTCCTTCTGAGAAAGGAACTGAGAGATGTCTTCAGAGATAAGAAGGCAGTTATAATGATGATCCTTGTTCCGATAATCATCTACCCTCTTATATTCTTAGCTGCATTTTCTGTAATGGCTATGATCCAGTCCGGAATGGAGCATCATGAATATAAGGTTGTTATAAATGCTGATGATGAAGCCATGCTGGAGACTGCCATTGATGAACATAATGAAGAGAGCAGGAAGCAGGCTGAGGAAAATGATGACCAGAACAGTCAGGAAGTAGTTAATCTTCTGACGGTGGTTTCTGACGCTGATATCACAGATGATGAAACTGCAAAGCAGAAGCTTCAGTCTGAAGATATAGATGTATATGTTACAGGCAAGCCGGATGATCAGGGAATAATGACATATAATGTAATGTATGTATCTTCCATAACTAATTCAAATTATGCTTCAGGGCTGATAGAGGATATAGTTGATGATATGAAGTACGACAAAACCTATGAGCTTGTAGAGGAAGCTGGACTTGATGCTAAGTTCATCATGAATCCTATGAAAGCAAAGGATAATGATATCGCCAGTGATGAACAGTTTGCAGGAAGCCTGCTTGGAACAATTCTTCCTTTCATGCTTGTGGTAAGTCTTCTTATGGGAACCATGTATCCTGCCATAGATACAACCTCCGGAGAGAAGGAGAGGGGAACCCTTGAGACACTGCTTACTCTTCCGGTCAAGAATCATGAGATAATAATTGCTAAATTCCTTACTGTTGCATTCGTTGGTATCATTTCTGCAGTACTGAATATAGCATCGATGATATTCCTTATAGTTTATGCAATTAAGATGCTTAAGGAAATGTACAAGGGCAGCGCAAATATTGCTATAGCCAATATCAATATAGCGTCCTTCTGGCCGGCTATACTCGTAACAGCATTAGCAGTAATTGCATTTTCCCTTTTTATCAGTGCGGCTACCATGTGTATCACGGCACTGGCAAAATCTTATAAGGAAGCAAATAATTATATAACGCCATTTATGCTGGTGGTAATGCTGACCGGCTACATCGGATTCATCCCAAATATAGAGCTGACTCCGAAGATGGCAATGGTTCCTGTGGCAAATATCTGCCTGCTGGTAAAAGAAATCCTGCTATTTAAGGTAAATGTAAGCAGTATTGTCATAGTTCTTATCAGCAACATCATCTATGCCATAGCAGCAGTAGCCTTCTTAAGTAAAATATACGACAGTGAAGGAATTCTATTTGATGAAGGCAGAAACGGACTACAGCTGTTCGAACTTAGAAGTAATATGAAGAAGGGCGGAGTGCCTACTACAGGTGATGCATGGTTTATAGTTCTTGTTACAACCGCTGCATTTATATTCCTGGGCTCAGCGCTTCAGCTTAAATTCAAATTAGGTGGAGTTGCAGGAATACAATTGATACTTCTTATGATTCCGCTGGCATATGTGCTTTATACAAAGAGGAGTATAAGGAAGACATATAGCTTAAATATACCGAAACCTATTAACTTTGCTGCCACATTCCTGGTTGGATTCGGAATCATATCCATAGCGCTGGTTCTGGGTTGGCTCGCCATGGTGCTGTTTCCTGAGGCGACAGCCAAGCTTGAAGATGATCTGTCCACGTCGCTCTTTGGCGACAGCTTCGTAGTTGCTTTCTTAGTAGTAGCGGTTACACCAGCAATATGTGAAGAAATGTTATTCAGGGGATTTCTTTTCTCTGGTTTCAGAAGTAAATACAGAGTGCCGGTTGCGATAATTCTGGTATCAATACTTTTCGGACTTTATCACATGAGTTTCATCAGATTCTTTATCACAGCGACCTTGGGACTCGGACAGGCTCTTGCAGTTTATTATTCGGACAGCATCATCCCTGCCATGATAATACATTTGATGAATAATGGTTTTTCAGTGATCCAGATGTATTATTCTGAACAGCTGAAGAGACTTTTGCCCTTGATATACCCTGAGGACTTAAGTATAATAAGTGCTGTCGTGCTGACTTTGGTTGGCATCGTCACATTTACGATTGGTATATTGATCATGAGGAAAACTAAACTAAAAAGTATTCAGGTAGTTGAGAATGGATAAAGAACAGATCAGAGACGTGAGAAAAACTAAAAATCGTTCTCGCAAAGTGTTGATATTATTACTGGGTTTTATACTTGGTGGATTTGCGGCGATAATTGCCTATGTTATAAGGCATCCGGGCATCAAGGGTCATCCTATGTCGATAGCAGAGGTGGGATCTGAGAAGATATACTTTGATGCTGATCCTGGGATGGCACAGCTGGGACATGAAAACTTCATGTTATATGTCCCAACAGCTTATGTAGTGATCGGTGAATATCCTACATGGGAGCTGTTCAAGATAAGCGCAAATGTTCCGAAGAATAATTATAACTGGGAAACAGATTTTAAAGTTCCTGCTGGCGGACTCTATTATAACTATTTTGAAAATGGTGAAGGAGAAGCCAAGGGAAGAGTTGCAATAGACGTATCCGAGTTCCAGAAGAGTATAGACTGGGCTAAGGTTAAGGGCGCCGGAATAGATGTGGCAATAGTACGTGTAGGCTACAGAGGTTACGGCCAAGGAAAGATTGTAGATGATGCACTCTATCAACAGAACCTCCAGGGGGCTCAGGATAATGGAATTGCGACAGGTGTTTATTTCTTCTCACAGGCAATAAATGCTGACGAAGGTGTTGAAGAGGCAAACTATGTACTTGAGAAGATCAAGGGATACAATGTTACTGAACCTATCATAATAGATACAGAAGAAGTAGAAGATCCGGAAGGACGAGGCAATAAATCAACGGTGGAAGCAAGAACTGACGGAATCGTAGCATTCTGCGAAACCATAGAGGCTGCAGGTTACACACCTATGATATATGCCAGCCGTAACTGGTTCGTAAAAGACCTTGATATAGACAGAATCGGAAAGTATGAATTCTGGCTTGCATGCTACGACACACCAGTCTTCCCTTACCACGTTGAGGGCTATCAGTACACGCCATCCGGCTATGTCGACGGCATCCCAACCCA
>CAMHCL010000123.1 GCA_946183625.1 uncultured Lachnospiraceae bacterium | reverse complement strand
GTAAGGCCAAACAAAATGATCATAATGCTAAGCAGATACTCTGTAAGCTTCTTATAATAGATCGATACATAAAGAAGCAGGATGAATCCAGTGAAAAGTCCCAGGTAAACATTATCACTCTTAGCAGTAATGATACTTGTTGAACCAAGAAGCAAGTTCACTGCAGCAATAACCCTGACCCATCTCTTCTCACTAAGTATGAACAGAGCCGCCGCAAAAGGAATAGCTATACATATATATACACCGAAAGTATTGATATTACCAAACATGGAAATAAACATTTCCTTCTGCTTCACAGCAACACGCTCCCTCAGGTAAAATGGATCGAGGCCGAAATGTTGAAGCACTCCGGTAACATAAGCAATACCTGAACTGATAAAGAATAGAATAAAAACAAAAGGATGTGTATATGCCTGTCTGGAAAGTACGATAAATGTAATAGTAAGTACAAGCATCATTCCAAGGCCCATGTCACGTCCGTTGGTTCCGAGCATCGCATCTTTCTTAACAGGTGAAGCAGCAAGAATATATGCCATATAATTAGCGATAAGGAAACCAAAAGCCCATATCTCTGGCATAGCAAAAAGCTTGCTATCTTTATATATCTTGATCTCAGATTCTCCATAATAACTGAGAATAGAATATTCAATGATATAAGCAGATATGAGGAGTATTATAAATATTCCGGCACCGTAAGCAAATGTAAGGGCTCTGGTTCCGGTAATATTGAAATACTTATTATTCATATAAAGAGTATAAACAGTAACTACATAAGCTATAAACATAGTAATAACTATATCTATAGGTCTGTTCTTCCTATATTTAAACTCTTCTATTTCTTTTTTACTTTTTTTCTTGCTTTTAGAATTATTCTTACTCATTGTCTTTTCCTTTGAAAAAAGCTCGCCGACATATTCAGCGAGCTTTTGGTTATGCGGAAGATGGGACTTGAACCCACACGTCGTTGCCAACACTAGATCCTTAGTCTAGCCTGTCTGCCAATTCCAGCACTTCCGCTTTTTAACTTCGCACTGTTTTCCACAGCGCGAAGAATATATTACCATTTCAACATATAAATGTCAACAAGTAATTGCATTTATTTTTGAATTATTTTATAGCATCCTTTGCTACGTCAGCAAGCTTAGCAAATCCTTCAGGATCACTAACTGCGATCTCAGCAAGCATCTTACGGTTCATATCTACACCAGCAACCTTGAGACCATGCATAAGATTGCTGTATGAGATGTCGTTAAGACGTGCAGCAGCATTGATACGAGCGATCCAAAGCTTACGCATATCTCTCTTCTTCTCGCGACGTCCAGCAAATGCTGAAGCCTCAGCTCTCATAACTGACTGCTTAGCTACTCTATACTGCTTACTTCTGGCACCACGATAACCCTTGGCTGCCTTTAATGTTCTATTATGTCTTTTCTTGGCATTAGCGCCACCCTTAATTCTTGCCATTATTTCTTCCTCCTAATCGATTACATGTAAGGTAAGATCTTCTTCATGTTCTTAACATTTGTCTTATCTGTCATAGCAGCCTTTCTAAGATTTCTCTTTCTCTTAGTAGTCTTCTTAGTAAGGATGTGGCTCTTATAAGCCTTGTTTCTCTTGAGTTTACCTGTACCTGTAACTCTAAAACGCTTTGCAGCAGCCCTCTTAGTTTTTAACTTTGGCATTATCTTTTCCTCCCTTATAGGTTGTTTTCTATTTATTTACTACTCTTAGCAGCAAGGAACATAGTCATGCTCCTGCCTTCAAATTTTGCAGGCTTATCAATGACAGATATATCACTAAGCTTCTCAGCAAAATCGTCAAGAATAGGTTTGTTCTGATTTACGTATGCAAGTTCTCTTCCTCTGAATCTAAGAGTTACCTTAACTCTGTTACCCTTCTCAAGGAATTTTCTTGCCTGATTGATCTTGGTGTTAAGATCATTCTCCTCTATGTTTGGTGAGAGTCTTACTTCCTTAATCTCAACCACCTTCTGCTTTTTCTTAGCTTCCTTCTCTTTGCGAGATATCTCATAACGGAACTTACCATAATCGATTATCTTGCATACTGGTGGTTTCGCATTTGGTGAAACTCTTACAAGATCAAGATCTGCCTCTTCAGCTGCAGCTCTTGCATCCTTAATAGACATTACTCCAAGCTGGTTTCCCTCCGGACCAATTACTCTTACTTCCTTGTCTCTGATTTGTTCGTTAATTAAATAGTCTATTGTCTTACCCTCCATTAATTCGTGTGCCGCTTGTGGCATACGCCGCGCGAGGCGCGTGTTGCCTACGGCAACAATATTCCGTTCGCGCCGAGACGCATAATAAAACGGATACTTAAGCAAAGTATCCGTTAAAATACAAATCAAGATCAACGTGAAATCTTTTCATGATAATAGCCATAATCTCAGACTACATAAACATGAAGAGGTATCTTCACATCAATATCAAATCGTATGAACCCGGACGCGCATCTTGCATCTCAAGGTGAGAGAATACTCTGCTTGTTTTTACACACTCGATTATAATACTCTATCTGACTATCCTTTGTCAATAGATAATTTTGAAATGTTTCAGAAGGTACCAAGTATTGCCATATCATCTGTATTAGCCTGAATCTCACCAAGAGCCTTCAGCACATTTCTATCAGTAAGCTTGCCCTCGATGGTTACATAGAACCAGTACTCCCACTTCCTGACTAAGGACGGTCTGGATTCAATGCTTGTCATATTCAGCATATTATCATTGATAATACCTAGAACGTCATAAAGAGCGCCAACCTTATGCTGAGTTTTAAAACATATGCTTATGTTGATATTCTCAGCTGGTATAAGCTTCTCCTTGGAAATGATAACAAACTTGGTTGAATTATCTTCTGAAAAGTTTATATCCTTCTCAAGAATTTTCAGATCATATATATCTGCTGCTCTTGCACTTGCTATTGCAGCATAATGTACATTTCCAGCATCTCTAACCTTCTTGGCAGCTTTTGCTGTATTGCTGACGCTCTCAGTATCAAAACCCATTTCATCAATGTATTCCTTACACTGCATGAGTCCCTGAGTATGAGAAAATACCTTAACAATATCTGAAAGCATGGACTTCTTAAGTCCCAGCAGACAATGTCTGATATCTATAACTGTCTCTGCAACTATTGTAGCTCCTGACTCACGTATTATGTCGTAGTTGCCACTTACAAAGCCTGCAGAACTGTTTTCTATAGGTATAATGCCGTAGTCTGCATCTTCATACATTACAGCATTAACTACATCATCAAACTTCTTTACATTTCTATATTCAACTTCATCACCGAAGAATTTATTGGCCGCTTCCTCTGCATATGCTCCAGGAACACCGGCATAGACAACTAGCTTGTCTTCGGTTTCTAAGAATTCAACCTCTGTATAATCTTCCAGCTCGTACCTTTCAGGATTCTCTTTGCGGGCTGTATGCATTTCTTCCTTCATATCTTGAGCCGTTCTCTTAAGAATAGGATGCATTACATGAGGAGCTATCTCAGCAAGAGGCTTTATTACAAAGTAGCGTTTATGCATCTCCCCATGAGGTATACGAAGATCAGGAAGATTGATTATCTCGTCATCATAAAGAAGAATATCTATATCTAGAGTTCTAGGTCCCCAGTGAATTATACGTTCTCTTCCTGCTTCCTGCTCTATATCCTGACATACAGAGAGTAGTTCCATAGGTGAAAGATATGTCTCTATCTCCAGAACACCATTCAGGAAATCTGGCTGTTCAACAGGACCATATGGCTCTGTATTGATGAAAGTAGATATCTTCTTTACATTTATGGAATCATCTCTTCCAAGCTGTTCCACAGCCATATCCAAATATCTCTCGCGGTCGCCAAGATTAGAACCTATCCCCAGATATGCAGTATGCTTTGATCTGATTATATTGCAACATACATTTTTTACTTCCATTCCAATAGGCGCATCAGGCTTATATATTGTAATATCAGCTGTTCTTACCGCCTCATATTCTCGAAGGATCGCACCAGCCACTGATTCAGCCACTGCCTCTATAGTATCAAATACATCTGCAGTTACAGTATTATATATAAGCTTGCATGCTTCTGCATAATTTACAGTTTTATCCAGGTCATCACCAACAGCTGCTTCTCTAAGATCAAGACTCAGTTTTGCAGTCACGTAAAAATTTTGTCCCTTTTCCTTTTCTTCAGGAAAGACACCATGATAGGCATAGACCTTAAGTTTCTCAATTACTATCTTGTCCATACTAACCCCTAAAACTCAATAGTATTATTCTTAACCTCCGGTTTCCATTTACATACGCCATAGGCGGTACAGTCAAAGCAGTTTCTGGAAAGCTTATCTGCCCTGTAAAGTATATCAGCAAGAGACCCCTTATCATCATCTGAAGCAGGAGTACCATGTCGGAGTATGGCATCACAGATACTTTCAATCTCCTCTTCTGAAAACCCCGATCTCTCCAGAATCGGTCTTGCATACTCAGGTCCCACATCCCTATGATCCACTTCACCATTGCTATCATATTCAGCAACTCTTCCTATATCATGAAGGAGAGCCATGGCATATATTACCTCTTTATCATGATTCAATTCTTCATCAACATTTAGAATATAACAAATTCTCGCAACGGC
>CAMHCL010000122.1 GCA_946183625.1 uncultured Lachnospiraceae bacterium | reverse complement strand
GGAGCTTGAAGTCAGATGCCCGTGCTCAACCATTGCCATTTTTTCATAGGACTTATATTCTGCTATTATCTCTGAAAGTCGCTTCTTGTTAGTGATATCTGATGTGTAGATTATCTCTTCTACAAGCTTCATACCATCACTGATCTTATTATCAAGAGTAGACAGTTTAATACAGAGATTTACAGAATAAGATTCATCAAGTTTTGTGTATGCAGTACAATTTACACCAATACCACCGGTTTCAATATCGATTTCAGTGGAAAGATCATTATAAGTATGCTTTTCTGTATCAACATATTTATAAAGATCAGAAAGTATAGCTACATATTTAAAATCATCATAATCTATATCTGTTATATCAAAATAGAAATCTATATATGTGATACCATTAGTAAATATATCGTGGCTTACAACTGTCACGTCATTTACAGTATCAACTTTATTTATAAGATGTCTCGCTTCTTTCTTGATATCACTGCTCTCCAGGATTGGGATAGATTCAATCTCCTCTGGAGTAGATGGCTCGCTCTGATACTGTTTAAGAGCTCTCGTTTCTTCAATTATCTTCTGTATTTCGTCATCAGACAGAGACTTCTTATAGTTGGCAAGTCTTTCTGCAGTCTCCTTATCTTTCTTTTGGTGGAGTCCCTTCTCCGGAACTACAGAAACATATGCCTTATGCTTATTCTGTAAAATGTACTCCTTAATAAGATTTTCGAAATATCCATTATCTACATTATCCTTAAGGAATGCAAAAACATCACCTGTTACGAAGAGATCCTGAGCCAGAGCATCATCATATAACCAGGCATTAAATGCATCCAGTCCCAGTGTAAGTCCCTTAGGATATCTTCCGAAGGCTGCTTCCTTGGTCTTGAATTCAAAATGATTGATAGCTGCAAGTAAAGCCTTCTTATTCAGTCCTTTTTCAGCTATATCAGATAAAGTATCTTCTATTATCTTTATAAATTCTTCCTGCTTATCCTGATCTGAATTACGTCCTACAATGGCAAATACAGGCTGATACATGGAATTCTCATACTGTCCTTCAACATCTGCACAGACACCTGCATCAACAAGAGCCTGCTTTAAAGGAGCACCTGGTACATCTAAAAGAACATATTCCAGAATATTGAATGCTCCAGTAAGGAATTTATCTGTACTCTTGCCGATTACAGCATTATATGTGAGAAATGTATTGCCTTCTAACTCTTCTTCATCAGCTAGAGAATAAGACTCCTGATAATATTTTATCTCATCAAAAGGCGCCTGCTCTTTAATCTCTGAAGGTACATAGAGATAGTCATATTTAGAGAGATATTCAGAGTCAAGATATGCGAGCTTCTCTTCCACATCCATATCACCATAGAGGTATATATAACTATTTGATGGATGATAATAATTCTTATGGTAGTCCAGATATTCCTCCCATGTAAGCTCAGGGATCACATCAGGATCACCACCTGAATCACGGCTGTAAATAGAATCAGGGAATAATGCGTTATTAACTGCATAGCTTACTACTGCGTCCGGAGATGAATATACGCCACGCATTTCATTATATACAACACCATTATATATAAGATCACTATCGGCTGTTTCCAGTTCATAGTGCCAGCCTTCCTGCTTAAAGATTTCTTGTTTCTTATATATATTAGGATTAAAAACAGCATCCAGATATACATCCATCAGATTCTGAAAATCCTTATCATTGCAGCTTGCAACAGGATAAACTGTTTTATCAGGATATGTCATGGCATTAAGAAATGTATTAAGACTACCCTTGGCAAGCTCAATAAAAGGATCCTTTGCAGGATACTTCTCTGAACCACATAAAACTGTATGCTCAATGATATGCTGAATACCCTTTGAATTAGTCGGAGGAGTTCTAAAACCTATCGTAAATACTTTGTTATCATCATCATTGGAGGTAATAGATATACGTGCTTTAGTCTTCTCGTGTTCAAGGACATAACCTGTTCCGTTTACTTCTTTGAGATCATTTGTCTGTAATAATTTGTATCCCTTATAATTCCTAAGTTCCATGAAATAACCTTTCTATGTTTTATTTATCTAATTGAAATATATGAGGAAGAAGTTCTGAAATATTATATACTTCATACTCTTCTTCGCTTTTAGCAACTATAACGATGGTATCCTCATTACTGAACTCTGCTATCACCTGGCGGCATGCACCGCAAGGATAAGCCATATCAGTCACAGCTTCAATAGGACCGCCAATAACAGCTATACCGTCTATATGACGCTGACCTTCAGAAACCGCCTTAAAGATTGCAGTTCTTTCTGCACAATTAGAGAGTCCGTATGAAGCATTCTCTACATTGCAGCCTGTAAAAATATTTCCACTGGGAACAATAACAGCCGCCCCTACCAGATAACCTGAGTATGGGGCGTATGCATTCATACGTGCCTTAGAGGCTTCTCTTATTAAAAGCTTGATAATATCAGTCTTCACCGGAATATCCCTCATAGTAAAGAAAAAATTTATACTTCGAGTTATACGCGTTTAATTTTAACATCTATATATAGTATAGTCAATTGATGAAAAGACTAATTATATACAAAATGTATATCAACGTTAACTGCACATACTATATGTTCATAGATTGGATTAAGAGGTATTCGGAAAGTACGCACTACGTGCTCTACTTTGTGCTTTGCACACACTTTCCTCATACATACTTAATCCAAGCCTTTCAGGCTAACATAAAAGAAAAATAGTCACATAATCAAGCAAGCTTGATTGTGACTATTTTTCTTCCTTGTTATCTATGAACTTTGTATCCTTCTAGTACATTCCGCCCATGCCTGCTGGAGCTGCTGGCATTGCTGGAGTATCTTCCTTAATATCAGCAACAACTGATTCTGTTGTAAGAAGTGTACTAGCAATTGATGTAGCGTTCTGAAGTGCTGAACGTGTAACCTTTACAGGATCGATGATACCTGCTGATACCATATCAACAAACTCTTCCTTATATGCATCAAAGCCTGTCTTGTCATCAGATTCCTTAACCTTGTTAACGATTACTGATCCTTCAAGACCTGCATTCTCTACGATGTGATAAAGTGGAGCTTCCATAGCCTTTGCTATGATCTTAGCACCTGTCTTCTGATCACCTTCAAGTGTATCAGCAAGAGCTGTTACTTCCTTGATAGCATGTACATATGCAGCACCACCACCGGAAACGATACCTTCTTCAACTGCAGCACGTGTAGCATTAAGAGCATCCTCAAGTCTGAGCTTAGCTTCCTTCATTTCTGTCTCTGTAGCAGCACCAACTCTGACAACTGCAACACCACCAGCAAGCTTAGCGAGTCTCTCCTGAAGCTTCTCTCTATCGAAGTCTGACTTTGTATCACCAATCTGAGTCTTGATAAGACCGATTCTCTCTTCAAGAGCTGCCTTGTCACCAAGACCATCAACGATTGTTGTGTTCTCCTTAGTAACCTTAACGCTCTTAGCACGACCAAGCTGATCAACTGTAGCGTCCTTAAGCTCATAACCAAGCTCTGAAGAAATTACAGTACCACCTGTAAGAATTGCGATATCCTGAAGCATATCCTTACGTCTGTCACCATAACCAGGAGCCTTAACAGCTACTACGTTAAATGTACCACGAAGCTTATTTACGATAAGAGTTGTAAGAGCCTCACCCTCTACATCTTCTGCAATAATGAGAAGTGATGAACCTGTCTTAACCATCTCCTCAAGAAGTGGAAGGATATCCTGGATATTTGATATCTTCTTATCTGTTATAAGGATATATGGGTTATCCATTTCAGCTACCATTTTTTCCATATCTGTTGACATATAAGCTGATACATAACCTCTATCAAACTCCATACCTTCAACAAGGTCAAGCTCAGTCTTCATTGTCTTTGACTCTTCAACTGTTATAACACCATCCTTAGAAACCTTATCCATAGCATCTGCTACAAGCTCTCCAACCTCTTCGTCACCGGCTGAAATAGCTGCAACCTTAGCTATCTGATCTTTACCATTTACTGGCTGGCTCATAGCGATGATTGCTTCTACTGCCTTCTCACTTGCCTTCTTCATTCCCTTACGAAGAACGATTGGATTAGCACCTGCAGCCAGGTTCTTCATACCTTCGTTGATCATAGCCTGTGCAAGAACTGTAGCTGTTGTAGTACCATCACCTGCTACATCATTTGTCTTTGTAGCAACTTCCTTAACTACTGCAGCACCCATATTCTCGAATGCATCCTCAAGCTCGATCTCCTTAGCAATTGTTACACCATCGTTTGTAATAAGTGGTGAGCCATAAGACTTAGCAAGAACTACGTTACGTCCCTTAGGTCCAAGTGTTACTCTAACTGTATCAGCAAGCTGATTAACTCCAGATTCAAGTGCTTTTCTAGCGTCAGCACCATACTTAATTTCTTTAGCCATTTATTTTCACCTCTATTAATTATTATTTACTCAACTACTGCAAGTATGCTGTCCTGAGATACAATAGTAAACTCTTCATCGCCCATCTTTACAGTTGAACCTGCATACTGCTGGAATATAACCTTCTGACCAACTTCTACGTTCATAGGTATAAGCTTTCCGTTATCATCTGTTTTACCAGGACCTACAGCAACAACTTCTGAATACTGAGGCTTCTCCTGAGCATTTCCTGTAAGTATGATTCCTGATGCTGTTGTTTCTTCTTTTTCAGCTGCCTT
>CAMHCL010000121.1 GCA_946183625.1 uncultured Lachnospiraceae bacterium | reverse complement strand
GAGAAGAAAATACAAGAGGCTGAGGATGATATCAAGAATTATGTAAACCAGATTGATAACCTCTGCATAGCTTCTGATTATTATAGAACCAGAGCTGAGAAATACAGAATTCTCGGAACAATCCCTCAATCTAAAAATGTATTCTTCATAGAAGGATGGATTGAGAAGGATAAATCTGAAAGAGTTGCAAAGCTTCTTGAAGAAAAATTCGGTGCATTTGTAGAATTACAGGATGTAGATGATTCAGTTGATCAACCGGTAGTGCTTAAGAATAACGCGTTCTCTGAGGCGGCAGAAGGTGTATTGGAGTCTTATGGACTTCCAAAACACGGAAGGGTTGATCCTACATTTGTAATGTCGTTATTCTATGTATTCTTCTTCGGAATGATGTTATCAGATGCTGCATATGGAATTCTCATGTCCATAATCACAGCAGTAGTATTAAAGAAGTATCCAAGAATGGAATCCGGACTTAAGAAGATGCTTAAATTATTCTTCTGGTGCGGACTGTCCACAGCTTTCTGGGGATTTATGTTCGGCGGTTTCTTCGGAGATGCTATAGACGTAATAGCACATACATTCTGTGGTGTTCCTGAAACAACCCAGGTACTTAAACCTCTATGGTTTGCACCACTTGATAATCCTATGAGACTTCTTATCTGGTGTATGCTGTTCGGTTTGATACATTTATTTGCAGGACTTGGAATGAAGGGTTATGAATACCTGAAGGATCATGATGTGGTCGGATTCGTATCAGATGTTATAGCCTGGTATATGTTCATAGGCGGACTTGTTCTTATGCTTATACCAAGTTCAATCTTCGCTTCAGTAGCGCAGATGCAGATAGTATTCCCTGATTGGTTAAACATGGGTGCTAAGATTCTTACCATAGCAGGTATGGCGATCATCATCCTGATGTCAGGAAGAGCTAATAAAAACTGGGGTATCAGAATAGCCCTTGGTGCATATGATATTTACGGAGTTACAGGCTGGCTGTCAGATGTGCTTTCATATTCAAGACTTCTAGCCCTTGGACTTGCAACTGGTGTTATCGCCAGTGTTATAAATATGATGGCCAGCATGAATGGCAATATAATCATATTTATCATTGTGTTTATATTCGGACACACGTTAAATGTACTGATAAATCTTCTTGGTGCATATGTGCATACAAATCGTCTTCAGTACGTTGAATTCTTTGGTAAGTTTTTTGATGGCGGTGGAGAACCGTTTAAACCATTTAAAACAATTAATAGATATGTTGAAATTAAGGAGGATTAAATTCATGTCAACAGGAGTTGTTATTGCATTAATAGGAGCAGCACTTGCTACAATACTTGCAGGTATAGGTTCAGCACTTGGTGTAGCAATGGGTGGTCAGGCAGCAGCAGGAGTAGTTAGTGAGGATCCAGCACAGTTCGCTAAGGTTCTTATCCTTCAGCTTCTTCCAGGTACACAGGGTATCTATGGTCTGCTCGTAACTTTCATCGCACTTTCACAGATCGGTCTTCTTGGTGGTAGCGTAGCTGATCTTACAGTAAAGCAGGGATTAGCTTTCCTCGTTGCAAGTCTTCCAATTGCAATTGTAGGTCTTATATCAGCTATATACCAGGGTAAGACATCAGTTGCTTCTATCGGAGTTGTAGCTAAAAAGCCAGATCAGTTTGGTAAGGCAATGCTTTTCCCAGCAATGGTTGAGACATACGCAATCCTTGCACTTCTGGTTTCTATCCTGGCTATTACTAATATCAGTGTTTAATTATTACTCATTGATTGATTTAATTTGACGAAGTGAAAAGGAGACCCAAATGGCAGGCATTGATAGAATTACAAATGAAATAGCTGCAGATGCCGACAGAGAAGCTGCATCTATTATTGAATCTGCCAGAGAGGCTGCTGACAAGTTAGTTGAGGAAGCTAAGCAGGAGTTAAGTAAGAAATCCGACGAGGCTAAATCTCAGACAGATAAGTCTATGGAAGACACAAAGCAGCGATATGATTCTCAATGTGAGAGAATCATAAAGCTTAAACTTCTCAGCACCAGGCAGGAAATAATTGAAGATGTTTTGAATAAATCAAAGACTAAAGTCATCGAGCAGAGTGATGAAGATTATACAGCATTGCTCCTCAGACTTTTGGAAGCTAATGTTCATGCGGATTCCGGTGAAATGTACTTAAACGCGAGAGATTTGTCCAGAGTACCTAATGATTTTCAGTTAAAGATCAATCAGATAGCTGAAAAGGCATCAGGATCTCTCGTTCTTAGTGATAAACCAATTGATATAGATGGTGGATTTGTTCTTAAGTATGGTCTTATTGAATTTAACCTTTCTATATCATCAATATTTGAAGATAATAAAGAACATTTGCTTGATGTTGTAAATAAGGTTCTTTGGTAAAGGAGGCATAAATGAGGGATGCAGATTACATCTACGCTGTAGCCAGTATTCGTGCTAAAGAAAAATCCTTACTGAATGACTCTGATATACAGACAATGGTCGGAATGAAAACCGGTGAACAGGTTTTATCTTATCTGACTGAAAGAGGATGGGGAGAAGGCGCCAATGTAAAGGATGCAGAGGCTGTTCTGGAAGCAGAAGAGACCAAGAATATGGAACTTCTTGAGAAACTTCATGTTGATCCTTATATTATTGAGGTACTGTCTTACCCAGAGCTTTATCATAACCTCAAGGCAGCTGTGAAGGTTGTCTGTACTGGTACTGAACATAGCGAAGCATTTTATGATAGCGATGTGCTGGATGAGAAGATGCTCGTTACTATTATCAGAGATAATGAGTTTGAGAAGCTTCCTGAACATATGCAGGCTGTCGCAAAGGATGCAAAGGAAGTTATGCTCAGCACACGTGATGGTCAGAAATGTGATATTAAGATCGATCGCGCTTGTCTGGATGCTACAGAGTTAGCAGCAGCTTCAAAGGATAAGTTTTTATCTGAATATGCTGAAACCAAAGTGGCTATAACTGATATAAAAATAGCTGTAAGAGCAGCTATCACACATAGAAGTCTTGAATTTATCCAGAGTGCTCTTGCTCCATGTAAGTCATTTGATGTGGAGTTGCTTGCAAATGCTGCTGCATCAGGTATTGAGGATGTGTATGCATTTCTTGAGAAGCATGGTTTTAAGGATGCGGTGGATGCGATTAAAGAGTCATACTCAGTTTTCGAGAGATGGTGTGATGACTATATTATGAGTACACTTATGGGACAGAAGACGAATATTCAGTCCAGTGGTCCTATCGTAGCGTACTATCTTGCCAGACAGAATGAGATACGCACAGCCAGGATAATCATAACTGCTAAGGCTAATGGTTTTTCTGAAAGTGTTATATCAGAAAGGGTAAGGAAGATGTATGGATAATAAGATCGGAGTTATTGGTGAATACGACAGTATCTATGGTTTTGCTGCACTGGGTCTTACTACATTTCCTGTTACAGACAGTGAATCAGCTGTGAAAGCCCTGAAGAATATGGCAGCTAATGGATACGGAATTATATATATTACTGAATCTATGGCTTTAAAAGCTGGAAAACAGATAGATAAATATAGAGAGCAGATGACACCTGCTATTATACTTATCCCTGGTGTTACTAATAATACCGGAGAGGGTATCAGAGCTGTTCACAGATCAGTTGAACAGGCGGTTGGATCTGACGTACTCAATAAGTAAGGAAGGAGATAAATGCTCCATGAGCGTTGTAGGAAAGATTAAGAAGGTTGCCGGACCACTTGTTATAGCTACTGGCATGAGAGATGCTGATATGTTTGACGTGGTTCGTGTAAGTGACGAACGTCTTATAGGTGAGATCATCGAGATGCACGGTGATGAGGCGTCTATACAGGTTTACGAAGAGACATCTGGACTTGGACCTGGAGAACCTGTAGAGGATACAGAGGTACCTCTTTCAGTTGAACTCGGTCCTGGCCTTATGGGTTCTATATATGATGGTATACAGAGACCTCTTACCAAGATTATGGAGGTTACCGGCGGTAATCTTCTTGCAAGAGGTGTTGAGGTTCCATCACTTGACAGAGATAAGAAGTGGGATTTTGTTGCTACTGCAAAGGTTGGTGACAAGGTCATCGCTGGCGATATAATCGGTACTGTAGAGGAAACGGAGGTTGTTACTCAGAAGATAATGGTTCCTTATGGTATTGAAGGAACTATAAAGAGCATTAACAGTGGTTCTTATACAGTAGAAGAGGTAGTTGCTGTTGTTGAGACAGAAAATGGTGACAAGAATCTGACACTTATGCAGAAGTGGCCAGTTCGTAAAGGCCGCCCATATCAGCGTAAGCTTCCACCAAGCATGCCTCTTATAACAGGACAGAGAGTAGTCGATACATTTTTCCCAATAGCAAAGGGTGGTGTTGCAGCTGTTCCAGGACCTTTCGGTTCAGGTAAGACTGTTATCCAACATCAGCTTGCTAAGTGGGCAGATGCAGATATCGTAGTTTATATAGGCTGCGGTGAGCGTGGAAACGAGATGACTGACGTTCTGAACGAGTTCCCTGAACTTAAGGATCCTCGTACAGGCGAGTCACTTATGAAGAGAACAATTCTTATAGCTAATACATCAGATATGCCTGTTGCTGCTCGTGAGGCATCTATTTATACAGGTATTACACTTGCTGAGTATTTTAGAGATATGGGATATTCAGTTGCACTTATGGCTGACTCTACATCAAGATGGGCAG
>CAMHCL010000120.1 GCA_946183625.1 uncultured Lachnospiraceae bacterium | reverse complement strand
CTATTGTTTAACAATAACTGTTGATAAATCTAATTGTCTGACAATTTCTTTTAATGCGTTATTATTACTATTTTACATATATTATGGAGGTATATCATGGCTTTAAAAAGGGGAATTGATACATTATATGGAACTGATGCTTCAGATGATAAAGAAGCAAAGAAATCCAAGACTAAGAAGAGTTCACCTAAAACAAGTCCTAAGGAAAAGGTTGTTACTAAAGAGGTAGTTAAAGAGGTTATAAAGGAAGTTCCTGCAGAACAGTTTCTTCCGGTTAGTGATATAGAGCCTAACAGACTTCAGCCTAGAAAGAATTTCGATGAGGATGCTCTTGCTGAACTTTCTGATTCTATTAAACAGTATGGTGTAGTAGAACCTATCATTGTTGCAAAGAAGGGAAAGGGTTATGAGATTATAGCCGGTGAGCGTAGATGGAGAGCTGCTCGTATGGCTGGTCTTAAAACTGTTCCTGTTATAATCAGAGATTATTCAGATCAGGAGAGAATGGAGGTAGCTCTTATAGAGAACCTTCAGAGAAAGGATCTTAATGCAATTGAAGAAGCACTTGCTTTCAAGGCTCTTATTGATGAGTATGATCTTAAGCAGGACGAAGTTGCTGATAAGGTATCGAAGAGTAGAACTACTATTACTAATTCTCTCAGACTTCTTAAATTATCAGAAAATGTTCAGCAGATGCTGATAGATGATATGATTTCATCTGGACATGCCAGAGCACTTCTTGCTATAGAGGATCCTGATGTTCAGTATAGTACTGCTATGTCTGTATTCGACGAGGGTCTCAGTGTTAGAGAAACTGAAAACCTTGTAAAGGGTGTTTTAAATGTACTAAGTGGCAAGGACATCGATAAGGATGGTCGTGTTGTTTCAGATACTAAGAAGGATGAAGCAAAGGCCAAAGGTAAGAAGGGTAAGATAGAGATAGAATATAAAAATGCGGATGATCTTGAAAGAATCATTCATATTATTAAAGGAGCTAATTAAATATGATACTAGCTACAAAGGTATTTGGAATTAGAATAGAGATCATTTTAATTGTAATGCTTGTCCTCATTCTTTTTCTTGGTGTAGTTCTTATACTTACTATCAACCGCCTTAATTTCATAAGCAGAAAATATTATAGTCTTATGACTGGCAAAGGTGGTCGTGATCTGGAGAAGATTATCAGAACCCGTTTCAAGGAAATGGATAAGATAAAGAAGATGGCAAAAAGAGTTAATGAAGAGCATAAGGAATTCAAGGGCCATCTGGACAGCTGTTATAATAAAATGGGTATTGTGAAGTATGATGCTTTTGATCAGAATGACGGAGAGTTATCTTCAGCTATGGCTATTCTGAATGAAGAAAATTCAGGAATGGTTTTAAATGCAATTCATACTAAGCAGGGCTGCTACACTTACATTAAAGAAATAACAAGTGGAGAAAGTGAAATACCTCTTTCTTCTGAAGAGGCAAAAGCAATAGAACTTGCAAAGAATAGTATTCCTTCATATCTAAATGGAGATGAAGAAGATCTCTATGATGAGAATGAGGTTGAAGTAGATGTAAGAGAAGAGTATGATGAGCCGGATGATTACGACGAATCAGATGAAGAGGAAGATATCCTTGATGAAGATATTGTCGAAAAATCACCTAAGCGTAAAGAAGTCTAAAAAGAAAAAGTCAAAACCTGTAGAAGATTATGACGAAGATTTAGATGACGTAGAAGATGTTGATGAATCCGAGGACTATGAAGAACCGGAGAAACCTGCAAAACAGAAAATAAAGAAAAAGAAAACTGTAATAGAGCCAGTTGATGAAAAATCACTTTCTTATGAGGAAAGGATGATGGCTGATATTAAGAGAAGAATTGCAGAGAAGGTTGATGAAGAAACACCGGATTATGATTTCGATGAATAAGTACATTTCATAGTTAATAGTAATATAATACTAAGTACATTTTATAATAAGATACAAATACCATAAATGGAGGCATATATAAATGATAGATATTAAGTTCTTAAGAGAGAATCCTGAAGTAGTAAAGCAGAATATCAAGAATAAGTTTCAGGACCAGAAGTTACCACTTGTTGATGAGGTAATAGCTCTTGATGAGGAGAGAAGATCTGTTCAGGCTGAGGCCGACAGCATCCGCGCTGAGAAGAATAAGATTGCCAAGGAGATAGGTGCTTTAATGGCTCAGGGCAAGAAGGATGAGGCTGAAGAGGTTAAGAAGAAGGTTGCTGAAAGTGCATCCAGACTTAAGGAGCTTGAAGCAAAACAGCCTGAGCTTGAAGAGAAGATAAAGACTATAATGATGAGAATTCCTAACATTATTGATGAGTCTGTTCCTATCGGACATGATGATTCAGAGAATGTTGAGGTTGAGAGATTTGGTGAACCTGTAACACCTGATTTTGAGGTGCCTTATCATACAGATATAATTGACAGATTCTCAGGTATAGATCTTGATGCAGCAAGAAGAGTTGCAGGTAATGGTTTCTATTATCTGGTTGGTGATATTGCAAGACTTCATTCTGCAGTTCTCAGCTATGCTCGTGACTTCATGATCGGAAAAGGATTTACATATGTTATTCCTCCATACATGATCAGAAGTGATGTTGTTACAGGCGTTATGAGTTTCGATGAAATGGAAGCTATGATGTATAAGATAGAAGGCGAGGATCTGTATCTTATCGGAACAAGTGAGCATTCCATGATCGGAAGATTTATAGATCAGATGGTGGATGAGCAGAGTTTACCACTTACATTTACAAGTTATTCACCTTGCTTCAGAAAAGAGAAGGGCGCTCATGGTATAGAGGAAAGAGGTATCTATCGTATCCACCAGTTCGAGAAGCAGGAGATGATAGTAATCTGTAAGCCAGAGGAAAGCATGGATTGGTTTAATAAGCTTTGGAGCTATACTGTAGAGCTGTTCAGAACCATGGATATTCCTGTTCGTACACTTGAGTGCTGCTCAGGAGATCTGGCTGATCTCAAGGTTAAGTCTATAGATGTTGAAGCTTGGTCACCAAGACAGCAGAAGTACTTCGAGGTTGGAAGCTGTTCTAACCTGGGTGATGCTCAGGCAAGAAGACTGAAGATTAGAGTGAAGGGTGAGGATGGAAATAAGTACCTGGCTCATACACTTAACAATACAGTTGTTGCACCACCTCGTATGTTGATCGCATTCTTAGAGAACAACCTGAATGAAGATGGATCAATTGATATCCCTGAAGCTCTTCGTCCATACATGGGTGGAACTGAGAAGCTGATTCCTAATAAATAAATTTAACCGGGTGAAGACCGTATGACGTACTTTAAACTGGTATTCTTTGGGGCGTTTCTTCCGGTTACGATGATTCTATATCAACTGATGGTGAAGAAGTATAGATGGGTAATTCTTCTTCTATCCAGCTTGGTTTTCTTTCTGACATTTGGCAGAAAGGTTATCGTATATCTGATCCTTGCTGCCGGTATAACTTATGGTATCGGACGACTGTTGGAGAGCATTGATGTTAAATCCAAACAGCTGGTTAAGGATCTGAAGAAGTCGGAAGCTCCGGCGGAAGAGATACGTGCCGAAAAATCTAAAATAAAATCTAAATATAAACGACGTGGCAGGGCAGCACTTGTATTGGGGATTATAGCTGTCCTGTCAATGTTGCTTTATCTGAAATACTACAATTTCTTTATTGAAAATATAAATGCACTTTTGTCTGGAGAACATTTTGCATTAAAGAATCTGGTAATGCCGATAGGTATATCTTTTTATTCTATGCAAGCAATCGGTTACATGGCAGATGTTTACTGGGGCAAGGTAAAGGCAGAGAAGAATCCTTTTAAGATGCTTCTCTTCTTGTGTTTCTTCCCGACACTTATGGAAGGACCTATAGCTCCATATGTTGAGATCAAGGATGCTTTATTCGCGGGCGAAGCTATAGTTCCTGAAAATATAATCCGAGGTTACATTCGTCTCTTCTGGGGAATTCTGAAGAAGCTTGTTATAGCAGACAGATTATTCCCTGCTGTTAATGCGCTTTTTGATACGGGTACTGAGAGGAAGGGATTGGAGATCGTCGCTGCAACTGTGCTCTTTACTGTTATGGAGTACATGGATTTCTCGGGCTGCATGGATATGGTCCTTGGCTTTGGAACAGTGTTTGGAGTTACTCTTCCTGAGAACTTCCGTCAGCCATTCTTTGCTAGAAATGCGTCGGAGTTCTGGAGAAGATGGCATATCTCTCTTGGTGTATGGTTTAAGACATACATCTTCTATCCTGTTTCTATGAGTGGACTGGTAAAGAAGTGGAATAAGTTTGCAAAGGACAGATGTGGAAAACATTTGACAAGAGTAGTTGCTTCATCCTTTGCGCTACTTCCTGTATGGATATCAAATGGACTCTGGCACGGACCTAAGTGGACCTACATCTTCTATGGTGTATTTTATTTTGTAATGATAATGCTTGAGCTTATCTTTGAACCAGTTGGCGATGGAATACTTGCGAAATTAAAACTAACAAAAGAGAACAAGGTTGTTGATGTTATCAGAATACTCAGAACCTGGATCGTTATATTTATGGGAGAACTCTTCTTCAGGGCAGATACTCTGAAGGATGGTTTTAAAATGTTTGCAAATATGTTCAAGGGTGGTTCTCTTGGAGTTATAACAGAACGTGGATTCCTTAGCTGGGGAGTAGATGCGACTGATTGGATAGTCGTTCTGGTTTGTTTCACGTTAGTTATAGTTGTAAATG
>CAMHCL010000119.1 GCA_946183625.1 uncultured Lachnospiraceae bacterium | reverse complement strand
CTTGGATGCAACTTCCTTAACATCATCAAAATCCACATCTCCGCAAAGCTTGTTGCCTTCGCCTGTACGATGGATACCTACATCTATGACAACGGCGCCTTCCTTAACATAGGAAGAATCTATAAGTCGTGGCTTACCAATGGCAACCACAAGTATATCTGCAGTCTTACATATCTCTTTTATATTACGTGTATGAGAATGGCACACTGTAACTGTAGCATTTTCTCTGAGAAGCAGAACACTCATAGGCTTGCCCACGATGTTGCTTCTTCCGATAACAACTGCATTTGCGCCATCCATCTCTACATTACTTCTCTTAAGAAGCTCGATTATACCCTGTGGTGTACATGATACAAATCCCTTAGCACCGATGCTGAGTCTTCCAACACTTTCAGGGTGGAATCCGTCTACATCCTTATCAGGTGATATAGCACGGATAACCTTATCTTCATTTATATGCTTTGGTAATGGCAGCTGAACCAGGATACCATTTACCGTATCATCATTATTAAGATCATTTATAAGTTTAAGAAGATCAGCTTCAGTAGTATCTTCTGGCAGTTCGTATGATCTGGATTCGATACCGGTATATTCGCACGCTTTCTTCTTATTTCCTACATAAACTGTAGATGCAGGATCATTTCCTACAAGAATTACAGCAAGGCATACATTTATCCCCTTTGCCTTAAGCTCTGCTACCTTCTCCTTCACCTCATCCTTTATCTCAGTACTAATTCTCTTGCCATCAATTAACTCAGCCATCTTATCCTCCTAGAACAGACCTACAGTCTGACCTTCATCATTAATGTCTATATTTTCTGCAGCAGGTCTCTTTGGAAGTCCTGGCATAGTCATGATAGTTCCTGATATAGCAACTACAAAACCAGCTCCGGCACTTACATAAACCTCTCTGATATTAAATTCAAATCCACTTGGTGCTCCAAGAAGCTTAGGATCATCTGAAAGTGAATATTGTGTCTTAGCGATACATACAGGCACCTTATCGTAACCCATGGATTCGATCTTCTCGATAGCCTTTGAAGCTTCCTGAGTATAAGATACATTTCCAGCACCATAGATACCCTTAGCGATTGCTTCAATCTTCTCCTTGATTGAAAGATCATCTGCGTAAAGTGGATGATAATCAGCCTTGCCCTCTTCGATTGTCTCGAGAACAGCGTTAGCCAGATCCTGACCACCCTTTCCACCATGCTCCCAAACTTCTGAGATAGTGAACTTGCAGCCCTTGTCATTAACGAATTCTCTGATTGCTTCAACCTCTGCATCTGTATCAGCCAGGAACTTGTTGATAGTAACAACTACTGGCACACCATACTTCTTCAGATTCTCGATATGCTTTCCAAGGTTGCAGATACCAGCCTTAAGAGCATCAACATTCTCTTTTGAAAGTTCGTCCTTTGGAATTCCACCATTATATTTAAGAGCTCTGATTGTAGATACAAGAACGATTGCATCAGGTCTGAGTCCTGATACACGGCACTTGATATCCAGGAACTTCTCAGCACCCAGGTCAGCACCGAAACCAGCCTCTGTAACAACGTAGTCAGCACATTTAAGAGCTGTCTTAGTAGCTCTTACAGAGTTACAACCATGAGCGATGTTAGCAAATGGTCCACCGTGTACAAATACAGGTGCATTCTCAAGTGACTGAATAAGGTTAGGTCTGATAGCATCCTTAAGGAGTACTGTCATAGCTCCGACAGCCTTCAGATCAGCTGCTGTAACAGGCTCATTGTTATATGTATAACCTACGATGATCCTGCCAAGTCTTGCCTTCAGATCCTCAAGATCCTCAGCCAGACACAGGATTGCCATAACCTCAGTAGCAACTGTGATTGAGAAATGGTCTTCTCTTACAACACCGTCAAGTCTCTTACCGAGACCTATTGTAATATTTCTAAGAGCTCTGTCATTCATATCCAGACATCTCTTGATTACGATTCTCTTAGGATCGATGCCCAGCTCATTTCCCTGAAGCAGATGATTATCAAGCATTGCGCAAAGGAGATTGTTAGCAGATGTTATCGCATGAAAATCACCAGTAAAATGTAAATTGAGCTTCTCCATAGGTACAGCCTGTGCATATCCGCCGCCGGCAGCTCCACCCTTGATACCGAAGCAAGGTCCAAGGCTAGGCTCTCTCATTGCAACAACAGCATTCTTGCCCATCTGACGAAGTGCATCACCAAGACCCAGAGTAACTGTAGTCTTACCCTCACCTGCAGGTGTAGGATTAATAGCTGTTACAAGGATAAGCTTACCATCCTTATTATCCTTAATCTTGTTCAGGAAACCATCTGACATTTTAGCCATATACTTTCCATACATTTCAATATCATCTTCAGTAGCTCCGATTTTTGCAGCAACTTCTCTGATATCCGCCATTTCGGCCTTCTGTGCAATCTCGATATCTGTTAACATATGCTCTCTCCTTTGTCTTATATATTAATTTATAATTATCAAATGTACTTCTTCGGGCACTTTAAATCTAGAGATTAACAAGTTCCTCGAATTCATCAATGGTCATGAGAACCTTTCTGGCCTTTGTGCCTTCCTCAGGTCCCACTACACCTGCGTCTGATAACTGATCCATGATCCTGGCAGCTCTGTTAAAGCCTATCCTGAGGACTCTCTGCAGATAACCTATGGAAGCCTTATCCTTCTCGATAACTATTCTTCCCGCCTCTTCAAAGAGTTCATCATACTTATTGTCATCGCCTGAATCAATTGATCCACCTCCTGCCTGAGGTGATGATGATGCTATTGAATCAGATATAGTATCATCATATGTTGTCTCACCGTAATGCTGTCTTATGAAATTTGTAACATCATTGACTTCATCATCTGATATAAGTGCACCCTGTACACGAACAGGCTTTGTATATCCTGATGGATAGAACAGCATATCACCTCTACCCAGAAGCTTCTCAGCACCAACCATATCCAGAATAGTTCTGGAGTCAACACCTGATGCAACTGAGAAAGCGATACGTGACGGTACATTTGCCTTGATAAGTCCTGTAATGACGTCTACAGAAGGTCTCTGGGTTGCTATAACCAGATGAATACCGGCAGCTCTTGCCAGCTGTGACAGTCTTACGATAGAATCCTCAACTTCGCCATGTGCAACCATCATAAGGTCTGCAAGCTCATCTACGATAACGATGAGATGAGGCATATGCTTGTACTCTGGATTATCGCTGGCATTAGGATTCTCTTCTACCTTCTTATTGAATCCGTGTATATTTCTTACACTGAATTCATTGAAAAGCTTATATCTCTTGGTCATCTCGTTAACTGCCCAGTTAAGAGCACCTGCTGCCTTCTTAGGATCTGTAACAACAGGAATTAACAGATGAGGTATACCATTATAAGCAGACAGCTCAACCATCTTAGGATCTATGAGGATCATACGAACATCATCAGGAGTAGACTTATAAAGCAGACTCATGATAATGGTGTTGATACAAACAGATTTACCCGAACCGGTAGCACCTGCGATAAGAAGGTGCGGCATCTTGGCAATATCTGTTATTACCAATGCACCACCGATATCCTTACCAACTGCAAATGCCAGGTTGGATTTAAACTTCTTGAACTTGTCGCTATCTATAAGGTCTCTGAAATAAACTGTAGTATTCTCTTTATTCGGAACCTCTATACCAATGGCAGCCTTGCCAGGTATAGGCGCTTCTATCCTGATATCCTCAGCCGCCAGATTCAGCTTGATGTCATCAGCAAGACCTACGATCTTACTAACCTTTACACCAACATCTGGCTGCATTTCATATCTGGTAACAGAAGGTCCCACAGAACAATTTGTAATGGTTACATTTACACCAAAGCTCTCAAGAGTTGACTTAAGCTTCTTGGCCGTCTCAACCACTGTATCATCGTTCTTCTTATTGTATGCACCATTTCCGCCGGACTTAAGCAGTTTAACCGGCGGGAATACATATTTCTTTTTCTTAACGCCTGTGGTCTTAGCTATATCCTTATCTATAGCTGTTGTAGCCTCAAGCTTATCATCCTTTGTCACCTTCTCTTCAGGCGCCGTCTTGCTTACAGCAGGCTTTGCCTTAGTTGAGATGATCGTGTCATCAGAAGACTTCTCAGGTGATTCAGGATTCAGATTATTCTCATTATATATAGGAAACTCTTCAGTATGACTTCCTATATCAGAGCTGTAATCCTTATAAGTACTCTCCGGAGTAAGCTCAAAGAAATCCTTCGGCTTATCACTCTTAGGAGTTCTTGTAATTGTCTTATCAGTCTTGCCAGAGTTATAAAATGCACTGGTACTGCTGAATTCATCCAGAAGCTGATTTTGTTCAGCCTGAGGATCCAAAGTACTTCTACGTCCTCGGTTCTCGCCCGGCAGACTTATCTCATCAACAGCTTTCGGAACTAAATTAGCCGTCTTGATCCTACTGGTGTCAGGTTTAGGAATAAGCTCTTCCATTTCCTCGCCATGAACTATCTTATTCTCTTTCTTTGAGACAGTTTTCTTGGTAGGAATAGGCTTTGCATCCAGTATTCTGATACCATTCAGTATACTCTTGCCGCCTTTGGTCTTACGCTTCTCAATTAACGCTCTCGCTTCTTCCTCTTCTTCCTCATCATAATCCTCGTCATAATCCTCATCACCCTCATATTCAGCGTCATCAAAGGATTCAACATTATGGAAGTTGAAATTAAGAATAGTCTTAAATACATCAATAATGGATATATTAGTTA
>CAMHCL010000118.1 GCA_946183625.1 uncultured Lachnospiraceae bacterium | reverse complement strand
AATCTCAAATCTAAGAGCAGGCATCTTCGCCCAGTTACTCTGGATAAGGCCATTCTTTACATTACCCTCTCCATACGCACCCATGAGCCAACATGCCGCGATCCATATAGCAATTCCGATCATGCCTATGAACA
Source organism: uncultured Lachnospiraceae bacterium (assembly GCA_946183625.1). GTDB lineage: Bacteria > Bacillota > Clostridia > Lachnospirales > Lachnospiraceae > Eubacterium_Q. The sequence continues at coordinate 4,635 of CAMHCL010000118.1, read as the reverse complement.
TATTACGAATTACTCTGTTCTTGTTTCTCATTTCTATCTCCGGTCAGATTATAATACCATTTGAAAATAGCAACACCGATTATTATAACATATCCTGCAATACTATACACGTCCGGAATTTCAAAAAAGAAAAGAAATCCCCACAGAGCTGCAAAAAGCACCTGTGAATAGTCAAAGACAGATATCTCTTTTGCAGGGGCAAATGTATAGGCTGCCGTTATATTTAACTGTCCTCCCATGGCACTTACGCCGGCCAGAAGCATCATAGCCAGCTGGTACTTGGTCATAGGAACATAATTAAATATCAAAAACGGCAAAGTAATTATCGTTGAAAAAAGCGAGAAGCACATAACAACTATAGTTCCTCTCTCACCCTTCGCTGTTACGCTTCTGAGGAAGGAATAGGCTGTTCCTGCTCCAAAGCCTCCCAGAAGGCCAACTAAAGCCGGAAAGCTGGAAACTATTCCCTGACTTGGTTTTATGATAAATGCAGCTCCTATTATGGCCACCACTAACGTGATCCATTCCACTACATTTGGCTTTTCCTTAAGGATAAATATGGACATGAACATTGCGAAGAAAGGTGACAGCTTATTCAGCATATTTGAATCCGCCAGACCTATTCTGTCTATAGCCCAGAAATTGCATATAAGTCCCGTGGTTCCGAATATGCATCTAAGTAAGATTCCCGGAATACTCTCTTTCTTAATATGAAATTTTTCCTCTGATCTTAAGAGCAGTACTACTGACATAAAGAGAGCAACTATATTTCTGAAGAAAGCCTTCTCCATTGTCGGAAGATCTCCGGCAAGCTTTAAGAATAAGGCCATCAGAGAGAAACACAGCGCTGCAAAGATTATATGCAGGATTCCTCTTCTCTTATTCTGTTCTACCATCATCATTACCCAAATGTGACAAAGGGACGTTTTTAATGCCATCAACTGATGACCGATAAACGTCCCCTTGTAATTCGTATTAATTGAGTCTGGAGAAAAGCGATATAGCTTCCTCTAACTCTTCATCCTTCTGTGTTGTAAATGTTATCAGGACTATAAGTCCTTCCTTATCTATAGCGAATTGAGTTCTTCTGCCCATGCCTGTTTCCTCTTTAGGAATGTCCACACAGGTATAATCATCACCTGCAAATCTGGCATTTCTTACAACCACTCCTTCATATCTGTCCACCGACTTTCTGAGATAACTCTCAGCATTAAGTCCTTCTATCAGATACTTATCAGGATTGATATAGGAAACAATGATATTTGAACCTGTTTCAGTATTATAGGCGATTGCAGCATAAGATGTATCATAATCATATGGAGTCTTAAGACCACTCCAGAGATTATCTATATCATCTCTTGACTGTCCGGATGCTGAAGCCACACCCTCTTCATCAAAGAATGTCCATACTTCGTCTCCGTTAATCCTGAATCCGGCCAAATTATTAAAATATGTATTGTTGTCATACATACCCATTGCACTTGCATCTGAGATACTGGCAACCAGGGCATCTGTCATCGTAGCATCACTCGGAGTCGCATTTGTCACACTTGCAAGGGCAACAGCATCTGACATGGTTGCATTTGATTCTGTAGCACTGTCAGTAACCGTTCCGATCTTATTGGACTCATCAAAATTCGGAGAAGTGTATTGTTCCTCTTCCTGACCACAACCGGTCATGAGTCCCAAAAGCATCACTGCGATAAGCAATGCAGATGATATCTTAATTCTTCTTTTCATAGAATCAATCACTTACTTTTTCTTCTTGTCTTCCTTAGACTTCTTCTCTTCCTTTACTTCAGGCTCTTCAGCTGGAGCATTCTGACTCTCAACCTCTGCGATAGCCTTCTTGTGCATAGGAATACGGCAATTCTTGTTGTTACCAAACTCTACGATAACTGTATCCTCATCAGGAATACCAATGATAGTTCCATAGAAACCACTTGTAGTCATGATGCTGTCGCCAACCTTGAGTGACTGCATCATCTGATCCTGCTGAGCCTGCTGCTTCTTCTGTGGTCTGAACAGAAGCAGGTACATAACTGCGATCCACACTACTACCATTATTATCATAGGGACTGCTCCACCAAGGCCTCCCGGATTATTACCCGCTGTTAAAAAAATATCAAACATCTATCTATTCTCCTTTCTGACACTCATAACATATTATATTAAAACAGTTAAAACTTCAACTAGAATTTAAACACTTCCCTCAAAGCCTTCAAGGCGCATACGCTTATAATCCTGCCATCTATGTTCTCTTATGGCATCCCTTATTTCTTCCATAAGATTATTGTAGAAATACAGGTTGTGAATTACGCAGAATCTGAGTCCCAGCATTTCATCATATTTTAGCAAATGTCTAATATAACTGCGTGAGTATCTCTGGCATACAGGACATCCACATTCTGAATCTATAGGACTGTCGTCAAGCTCGTAACATGCATTCTTCATGTTCATCTTGCCATGATTTGTATAAACCTGCCCATGTCTTCCATTTCTGGATGGGTATACGCAGTCGAAGAAATCGATTCCTCTGTCCACAGCTTCTATAATATTTGCAGGAGTTCCGACTCCCATCAGATATGTAGGTTTCTCCTTTGGGAGATGCGGCACAGTTACGTCCAGTATATGGTACATTTCATCATGAGACTCTCCTACCGCAAGGCCACCAATGGAATATCCCGGAAGGTCAAGCTCCGCAATCCTCTTTGCATTATCAATACGGACATCGTCCAGAACTCCACCCTGGTTTATACCGAAAAGCATCTGCTCCTTATTAATGGTAGATTCCATGGAATTCAGTTCGTCCATCCTCTGCTTGCAGCGAAGCAGCCAGCGTTCTGTCCTTGCTACGGATTTCTCGATATATGCACGATCCGCCTTGGCAGGAGGACACTCATCGAAAGCCATGGCTATAGTGGATGCCAGATGTGACTGGATATTCATGCTCTCTTCAGGTCCCATAAATATCCTTCGTCCATCGACATGGGATTGAAATGTAACGCCTTCTTCCTTTATATTCCTCAGCTTCGCCAGGGAGAATACCTGAAATCCGCCCGAATCAGTAAGAATAGGCCGGCTCCAAGTTGTAAACTTATGGAGCCCGCCCATCTTATATACTACTTCATCACCCGGTCTTATGTGCAGATGATAGGTGTTGCACAACATGACCTGAGTCTTTATATGTTCTAAATCTCCTGCAGAAACAGCCCCCTTAATAGCAGCGGCAGTTCCTACATTCATGAAAACCGGTGTCTGAATCGTACCATGCGGTGTTGTGAATTCACCGGATTTTGCTCTTCCATCTGTTGCAATAAGTTTATACATAATTATCCCTGTTACGGAGTAAGGGTTACCTCAACTTTACTCTCGCCATAATAGCCAAATTCATCAGGTCGCGAGATAACAACTTCCACCGTATCTCCGTCTTTACACTGTGACAGTTTCTTCTCTAACTCTTCAACAGTATATACTTCATCCCCGTTAAATTCAACTATTATATCGCCCTGTCTGAGGCCTGCATTAGACGCTGGAGAACCAGCCTCTACATTTCTTATATATACTCCCATAGGGAAGCCATAAACCTTGTTATATTCCTTGGTTATCTCAACTCCGGAGATACCCAATTCTATATCATGTTTCTTCTCTCCTGAGATGATACCATTAATAAGCTCCATAGCTGTATTGATAGGAATAGAGAAGCCCATTCCTTCAACCTGGCTGTCTACATATTTTACAGAATTAATTCCTATGACCTCGCCCTTGGAATTGATCAGCGCACCGCCACTGTTACCAGGATTTATAGCCGCATCTGTCTGGATGTACTTCTTCTCAGAACCGGCAATGGTCCTGTCCAGTGCGCTTATATAACCAACAGTAACTGACTGGCCATAGCCAAGAGCATTACCTATAGCTATTGCAGGTTCACCAACCTTAATCTCATCAGAATTGCCAACCTTCGCAACCGTAATGGCATCCCTTGTGCTGTCCTTAAGACTGCTGAGATTCATTTCTACTACTGCTATATCAGCATCCTCATCATAACCTGTAACCTTTGCCTCTGCCATTTCACCATCACAGAAGCCGACAGAAATAGCATTTGCACCCTGTATTACATGGTAATTTGTTGCTATATATAATTTGTCATCGTCCTGACCAATTATGATTCCTGAACCGGCACCGGTTGCTTCCTGCTGATAGGTCTGGAAGAAATATTCTACATTCTGAACTACCGTTGTGTTGATAGATACTATGGAAGATTGAGTCTTCTCCGCGATATCAGCCACATCATAATCGAGTGTAACTGAACCCTGACTGGAGGATACCGGCTCAGTGTTAAATGTAACGCTTTCGGAACCCTTCTTCGATTCCTCCTCATCCTCTGTAACCCTGTGGTAACTCTCTTCCAATACCTGTCTTGCGAAATCCGTTCCGAATCTCACCCCTTGAAAAGATACGCCAGAGACCGTACCAAAAACTAATGCAACTGCTCCTGTTATCAGGAGTTTCTTTGATAATGATTCTTTCGACATAAAAATCACTCCCTTTCATTTTTTGTTACATAAATTGATACATGTAGCCCCTATTACATATATTTATGTGATAGTTTATTCCTTTTTTGTGTTATATATA
>CAMHCL010000117.1 GCA_946183625.1 uncultured Lachnospiraceae bacterium | reverse complement strand
GAAGTTAACAAGATAAGCTCCCTTTCCTTCGTTTCTCTCTGCTATGATCTTCTTTATTGATTTCAGATCATTTTCATCATTCTGATGTTCATCCAGGTCATTCTTACCCTTCTTCTGATACAGAGAATAGCCGTGCTTTCCATTCTGCTTTACTACATAGAGGGCCTTATCTGCAAGCTTCAGAAGGTCTTCGTAATCCTGACCATTTGCAGGAACTCTGACTGCACCAATAGATGCTCCCAAAGGTATGTTCATATCATAGCCCATATAGCTTTTTGCGGACTTTAATATCTCTTTATTTAAAAACTTGGATAGCTTATCTACATCCTCTTCGTCCATTGTATCAATGGCAAATGCAGCGAATTCATCTCCACCAAGTCTGGCAGCGATATCCTTCTTATGCAGAGCTTCTCTTACAAGTTCTGCAAATCTGATAAGAATCTTATCGCCCATATCATGACCATACAGGTCATTAACAAGCTTGAAACTGTCCAGATCTATCATCATAAGTATACCAGTTTCCTCGCGGCATACCCTCTCAAATGCTTTCTTGGCTCCGGCCTTGTTCAGAAGTCCGGTCATAGGATCAGTTGATACTTCCTTCTGCAAGCCTATGATACTCTTAGTCCTCTGGTTTATAGCATAGAACAGCCAGACTACATATGCAACCATTAAGCCACCTATAAGAATCAGATATATGCGGAAATACAACTTTTCATACATCATAGTTTCCTTTTCCACATTATATACTGTTTCCTTCTTTACTTCACCAGTCATTGAGTCAAGTATTTCTATGTGAAGCTTATAACTTCCTCCTGGCAGATTGGTAAAGGAAAGTGGTGTTATCTCATTCTGATAACAGGTTATACCCTCATCTCCTGAACCCTCCAGATAATATCTGACAAGAGGATTGGACAGAGAATAATTATTAACCGCTATAAAGAACTGTATACGTTCCTCAGATGGTGGAAGAATATAATCACCTTCTTCATTCATCCCCACAGAATCCTGACCGCAGGTTATGTCACTAAGCTGTATCTGATAATCCATAGGAAGATTATCAAATTTCTCCATGGACAGTTTTCTGACTCCATCTGTACAGCACAGATACAGATCTTCTCCATCTCTCACATTCCAGGAGTTTGCGGTAAATGTGGTAGTACAGCCCCAGCTGTCATCCATAAGGGTAGGTGTATACTCCCCATCTTCCAGAAGAATCTTCTCATCTATCACGAAAAGTCCGGCACTGGATGTGATCCAGCAGGTCTTATCTTCGGATATCTGTATATCATAATTATTAGTATATGGAAAATGTTCCAGCTTCTTTATAGTATCACCATTATCATAATAAAGAGCATTACTGGTGACGTATAAATAACCGCCAGTACATCTAACAATTCTAAGAACAACTGCTGTGGAAAGTCCTTCGCTGACTCCCTTGTGGGCTATGATCCTGTCATTCTTTATGACGTATATTCCGTCGCCGTCGGATGCCGCAAGGATCGTTCCATCTTCTCTCTCAAGCATGGAAAGAATGTATGGATTATTGAGTCCTTCATCTGTACCCAGTGTTGATTCAACCTTGCCATTTTTAATGAATGATAATCCCAGATTCGTAGCCACCAGGATTCTTCCGTCTGATAATTCCAGAGTTGATCTGACTCTGCCACCCAGAAGGCCACCGTTTAATTCGTTGTATGTTTCTATATGGCCCTTGTTATCTATACATACAAGTCCGTCCTCACTCTGTGTGCTGAACCACATGTTGCCCTTTGAGTCTTTCATGATATGTCTGACGCGGACCTTGTCGAATATTCCCTTGAAATCCTTCTTGATTTCCTTGCCTGACTTAAGGTCAATCACTCTTACACCTGTATCAAGGCCTAAGTATAATTCGTTTCCATTCATAAATGCGGCATTAACAACTCCGGCATCAATGCCCGCTTTCTTGAACATATCATAAAACAATGATTCAGAAAACTTCAGAAGTCCATGCTTGCTTGATGAAAACCATATATTTCCCTGGGCATCAACACAGGCATCACTTGCTGCGCCGTCAAATCCAGGACCAGTCAGATTGACCATTTCTTCTTTCTCTTCGTCGAAGAAGCCAATTCCATTTTCAAAACAGCAGAAAAATCCCTTACTTTCAGGATCATATATTATCTCATTCAGATATTCCAGGCTTCCGGCCTGGTATGTCTTCTCATAAACGAGTTCGTCATTTAATATTTCATATTTGTCGATCACTCTGGAGCTGGAGCCTACAAGTAAGTATTCTCCTGTATATGCCAGATGTCTATAGAACACAGCTTCCTCATGATCAAATTTATTAATTGATATAAGAGTATCATCCTTTATACGGAACATGGTGCCAACATCTGTAACACCTATCACGCTTCCATCTTCCAGACAGTCCAGATCTTCGCAATATGTAATGTCCGGCCATTCCGAATAAGTCTTTAACTGACCATCAGGGGTGATCTTGGATACACATTTAACTGTTCCAATGAATATATTGCCCTGGTCATCTTCACATATGGCTCTTATAGCATCAGCAGAAAGACCATTGGTTGTATTATAGCTATCAATCTCACCGGTTTTATCATCAAAGCAGAAAACGCCGCTGTCGTTAGTTCCGATCCAGAGTCTTCCCTTTGAATCCTCGTAGAGCTTCATTACATTTGCTATACGACTGTCAAGGTCATACTTAGTGAAAGAAACACCGTCATACAGATAAAGTCCCGAATATGTTCCTGCCCAAAGGAAACCGTCATGGGTCTGAACCACGGCATTAACCTCAGCAGAATATATGCCATCATCGTTCCCGTATAAAACTGTCTCATATTCAGAATCGTAATCGGCCGCATTAACAACGCCCCTCTGCACCAGGATTATTCCAAGGGAAAGCAGTATGAGTGTAGCTTTACCAACCGTCTTCTTAGATTTCTTTTCCTTCTTTTGCTTATCTTTCTTCTTGCTGCCTTTCTTGTCATGTCTTAGTTCTATATAATTAATGACTGACACAGCAATGAGCATAGATACTGCCTTGTCTGGAACGTCTATGAACGCCTCTGCAAAGAAAGCATTGAAATATACCGAATTAATATTACGGCCCAGCATATGATAGAGTGCATCTCCCCAAGAATTACCAGTGTATCCCTTAAGGAATAATACATTCAGAGTAGCTGTATATACAGCTGCAATAAGTCCTGTAAAAAGAGCCAGGGAAACTATACCGAGCTTATCCTTCTCATTTTTACGAGGAAATAAGAAACCAACGATAATCCCTATCAACATACTGGAGATCACAGTATGCGAAAATGTAGTTCCTATCAGAGTCGTAGCATATCCGGACAATGCACCTACTGCAAGTCCTGCTACCGGACCCAATTGAATCGCTGTCATTATGGTTCCAATATTATTAAGCCATACTGGAAGATCAAAATAGGACGCCAAGAAAAGACCTGACATGTTTATCAATACAGACACACACATCCAGATTAGGTTTTTCGCATTAAGCTTAAAGAATATAAGTTGCTTTAATTCTTTAATTTCCACTTCTACCACATGACTCCATTATTTCATCTGCAGTTGCTGCCCTGTCGAATGCCAGGGTAAAGTAATTATCATTATAAGGGTCGTATGGTACCTCATATGTTTTCAGCCATATGTAGCACGCATCAACCACAGTTGTACAGTTTCTGATCTGTGCATCCATATTCTTATATCTGTCAGACTCAAGTATATGGACTATATAATGTGCCTGCATCTGAGGATCCGCCAGGTTGAACTTGTATTCACTACCCGGACCACCTTCTGAAAACCAGTCCTCTGCAAATGCATAGAGATACTTTTTCTCTTCATATGCAGTGTATTGTGCATAACCGTAACCACCATCTCTATTAACCCATTGGGAATAATCATTAAGATATCCATTTGTATTATCAAGATATCTGGATTCAAGAAAGTCCTTCTTATTTATGGATTTAGAATTAACCTTCTCAGTATATTCATCGTCTTCAATGCCCCACATGTCATTATTAAGGTTTTCTAGATTTGATGCGTCAAAACCGGATTCAACCTTAAGATTACACATGACACCCAGAACCGCAGTTGTATTTCCATCAAAATGTTCATAGAGCAAATCCCACAATAGCTGCTGCTCTGATTCATCCATCACGTAATACTGCTTTTTCTTCGAAGAGAATATGGATTTCTTATCCTCTTCATCTCCCTCTACTACTTCACCTTCTGAAATATCATCTATGACTCCTCTTCTCTTAAGAGAACTACCCGGAAGCCAGAATTCTAAAGCTATTATGATCACAAAAAGTATAACACTTACATATACTATGACTCTAAACTTCTTTACTGCCAGAACATCCTTGCGATCTTCTTCGACTAATTTCAGTTTTCTGAGCATTCTGAGCTTGCTATTCAGGAAAAACTCATTTCCTAATTTATCATTATTCTCTCTTGTCTGATTGATCCTATCTCTATGTCTTTCCTTTCTTTCATCCGCCTGCTTTCTCTTTTTAGCCAGATACTCATCAGTCTTTTGAGTCCTCTGCTTGAAGCGTTCCTCTTTTTCCTTATCACCCTTAACATATCTCTCATTAATCTTCTTGCGATTATCAGCAAGTCGCTTATCTACCTTAGCTCTGTGTTTCTCGAAATTCTCGTCAGTTTTCTTTCTGATTCTCTCAAGCCGCTCATCATTTCTCTTTAAGAATTCTTCATTCTTAACACTTCTCTCATTAAATTTCTCGAGAGTTTTTTCGTATTTCTTCTGAGCATGATCAATTCTCTGTTTATAGTATTTAGTTGCTTCTCTGTCTTTTGTATCCTTCTTTGGA
>CAMHCL010000116.1 GCA_946183625.1 uncultured Lachnospiraceae bacterium | reverse complement strand
ATCGTTTCTCTCCTTTAATAATATAAATTCGCCTTCGGAGTTTATTCTACCTCATTTATAAGATAAAGTCTAGCAACATAATCAGAAAACACCCTCGTATTCTCATTAAATCCGGTGCCACTAAAAGCCTGATGAAGCTTAACACCTGCATACATCAGAGCGTCTCCATAAGCTGTAATATCTTCCTTCTCAGTACTGAGTTTATAAAATCTGTCTATTGTTTTATGCATCAGAGAATCCTGTTTTACATGAACCGGTGAAACCGCATTTACCAGGTCCCCAAACATCATAATGCTCAGCTTCAATTCTCTGTTTGTGAAATGATAAAGCATGTTCTCATCGAGCCCCTTTGGCATGAAATACTGGAACTGGTTATTAGGTGTCACCATCTTCTGAAGAAGAATACCGATAGCATGACATTTATCTTCAGATACTACTGTCCACTCAGTAATATTTCCAAACCTTCCTCTGTAAAACATTCCAAACTGATAGATAGATCTTACCCTTTTGTACATTTCAATCTGAGTCTTTATATCTTCCTTCTCAGTCTTTGACATATCACAGAGATTGCATTCATAACCAAGACTGCCGAATGAAGCAACCGCAAATCTGGTTTCAAGAGGTGTTACTCTAAGTGTCTGATGATTTGGAACGCCAGATACGTGAGCACTTACAGTATTTATAGGATAACCATAGCTATAACCGGTCTGAATCTCAGACCTTACTATGGCATCAGTGTTATCGCTGCCCCATATCTGTGGAAAATAACATAGAATACCCAGATCAAATCTGTTACCGCCCGAAGCACAGCCCTCAAAAAGTATATCAGGGAATCTTTCAGTAAGCTCTTTCATGCATCTGTATAATCCAAGAACATATCTGTGGCTTACCTCACCCTGTCTGTCCTCCACAAGAGAACTGGAATAGACATCGGTAAATGTCCTGTTCATATCCCATTTTACATATTCAATATTTGCGGAGGAGAAAACCTTGGACATGGAATCAATGATATAATCCTGTACTTCTGTTCTGCACAGATCCAGAATTCGCTGATTACGGCCTTCAGAATGCTTTACACCAGGAATCTCCATAGCCCATTCAGGATGCTTTCTATATAGGTCGCTGTCTACGCTGACCATCTCAGGTTCAACCCAGATACCGAAGGACATCCCCATATCATTTATCTTATCAGCAAGACCCTTTAGTCCGTTAGGAAGCTTCTTCTTGTTAGGATACCAGTCGCCAAGGGACTTCTCATCATTGTCTCTCTGGCCAAACCAGCCGTCATCCATTACGAAAAGTTCGATTCCAACTTCGCTTCCCTCTTTTGCAAGGTTTAGAAGCTTTCTCTCACTTATTTTAAAATATGCTGCCTCCCAGCTATTTAGAAGTATAGGTCTAGGTCTGTCTCTCCATACACCTCTCACTATATGCTTCCTTATAAAGCTGTGCATATTCTGACTCATACCATTGTAACCAGCAGCTGAAAATGTCATAACAGCTTCCGGAGACTGGAATGCTTCATCCTTCTCCAGCTTCCATGCCAGCCCTTGTGGATTGATTCCCCATGAAACTCTGAGTTTGCCAAATTCTGATACTTCAGCTATTTCAGCATGATTGCCGCTGTATACCAGATTCATACCATATACATCACCAGAATCTTCAGTTGTACTCTCATGGGAGATCATAAAGAAAGGATTTGCGGTACTTGAAGAAACACCTACATTACTGGAATTGATATGTTTTCCTGCACGAAGAGGTGTATCATGCCGGTACATTTCACGGGCCCACGCGCCGTTAAAGGTTGACATAATATAGTTATGATCAGAGAATCCAAGCTGAGCAGACATAAGCTGAATCACATATATAGCATTATCACTCTTATTCTCCACTCTCGAGGTACGGGTGATTACATTCTCATCATCAAATACATAATATGAAAGTATCAGTCTGACGCCATATTCCTTATCCTCAAGGATTATCTCCAGAGTTTCTCTTTCCTCTTCGTCATACGACGAAGGAAGACCCTCTAGAGGAGTCTTCCCTTTACGTATAACGCAGGTTTTATATACAAAGTCGCTGGTTCTGCTTCCATCACTGTGAAGCACTTTGATAAGAGGTTCTCTATTATCAGATTTACCTTCAAATGATGCTTCCAGATTAAGATCATTCAGCGTAACATTCTTATACTGGTCACTGTATACATTATTATTTCCCGGAACAAATTCTCTCTTCTCAACAAGCATATTGATATCATGGATCTTAATACGTTTTCCATAATAGAGATGCTCCAGATGGCCGGTTTCTGTAACTCGGAAAGCATAGGTAGTATATCTGGTATCCAGTATAAAACAATTATCCTGCTTAGTTATCATTCGCCTGTACCTGCTTTCCCAGATTGTACTTCAGCAGTTATCTCTTCCATCTTCTCATCAGTAAGAATAAATCTCTTCTTGAACCAGAAGATAGCAATTATCAGACCGATTATTGGAAGAACTGTCATTACCATTCTGAGTCCCATCTTAGAAGCCTGAGATACTCCGGCAGACAAGTCTATATTCTGCTGAAGAACAGGTGTGTCACCCTCTGACAGATTAAATGCAGCAAGGCTGAGGGATGCAACAAATGCCGCAATACCTGAGGCCAATTTAACTACAAATGTCTGCATCGAGAAGATAACAGACTCGTCTCTTCTACCATTCTTTAATTCTCCATAATCAACTGTATTAGCAAGGAATACAGTAGTAAGGACCTGCAATACTCCATTTGCAGCAAATATAAAGAATCCAGGTATGAAGAGAATATATACAACACTCATATTTATAAATGCTATAAGCAAAAGTGATATGTAACCGATTATCGCACTTCCTAAGCAGATATAGAATATTTTGAGGTTGGTGAACTTCTTTCTAAGTAATGGGTAAGCTACCATCATTGATAATATCTGGATAGCACCACCAAACATGTTAAACAATGTATAGGATCCGGCCCATCCCGAACCACCAAAATCATATTTAAAGAAATAGATTACCAGGTTTGATGTTATGTAAACCGCGCAGTTGATAAGCACAATGGCAATAACAACTGTCATGGCCTGGTCATTCTGTACAAGTGCTTTGAACATTTTACCTACAGAAGGTGATTCCATGTCTACTGTAGATTTTTCTTTAATAGCTATACATGTAATAGTGATGAATATTACAAAAAGAATAGCTACGATAAGTGCAAGGTACTTAAAACCTATGCTTTCAACTGCAGTTGGCTTGCCTGTTCCTGCCAGTATGACTGTATCATAATCAGCAATATTCACATCTTCCGGCATGATCTTGGATTCATCCACCATCGTGATTCCATCCATGCCATCATAATCAGCATTTGCATTATAGAAGAATACAGCTGCTCCTGGGAAGAACTTAGCTATAACAGACTCATTTTCTACTTCAGACATTTCTCTTTCATCAAATGTATAATCTCCTGTCTCAAATATCATGGTCTGTTCCTGAGCACTCTCGGATTCATAATCATAAACATCAACTGTAGTGTATCCATATGATGCAAGAGTATTACTCCAATTCTCAGCTACCTTCTTATTGCCTGTTCCATTGACTATAAGAATGTGATCATCCAGCTTATCTTCTGAAACTTCTATGCTTGCTCCAACTACATCCAGAGCCTTCTGGGTTGCACCCAGGTCAATGCTTCTTCCACCTATAGCATGAACTATGAGTATGGCAGCTATGGTGATTATAGCTGAACCAACTCCGGCACAGCTTCTGGCAAGTGTTGTAAGTCCTTCTCTTTCCTTACCACCCTTTGTAAATGCAGGTATCATAGACCAATATGGAATATCCATCATAGTATATGTTATACCCCAGAGTATATAAGTTACAGCCGCATATGCAACCAGTCCCGGGCCATCAAGCTTCGGTGGTGCCGCAAACATCAAAAACAGGATAACGGCATTTGTAACAGTACCTATGAAAAGCCAAGGTCTGAATTTACCCCATTTCGTATTTGTCTTTGCAACTATTATTCCCATGATAGGGTCATTAAATGCATCGAAAATTCTGGCAACCAGAAGTATTATACCCATTGCAACAGCACTTACTCCCAGTACATCCTGGAAATAATACAGAACATAGCTTGCTGAAAGCATATATACCATATCCTTGCCGACTGCCCCCAGTCCATACGCAACCTTCTCTTTTAGTGTCAGATTCATGTAAACCCCTCCGTCATGTATATTTATTTATATAGCATTAATGTTTACTTGCTGATGCTGAAAGTAATTTCTTTTTTATCAATTCCCGGAGCTTCGATTATAAGCTTTGCTTCACCTGTTTCTCCTGTTGTCTTAATGTATGTACCACCCATACCACCGTTAAATGTAACAACTGATGGTCCTATTATCTCTATTGGTCCCTCTACAGAAAGGCATATCGGATCATTAGAGAAATGAAGTACATTTCCATTATTATCCACATCAAGTATCCTTACAGATGCCACATCATAACTATGATCTTCTTTAAGGTCTGTATGATCCACATCAACCTTAAGGCTATGGCTTACCATTGGTGTGGCGATCACAGTCTTTACTATCTCCCCATCTTTTATTGCTTCAAATCTGTAAGTTGTGGATTCACCACCCCAGTCGCCTATATACTTATTGTACATGGCAACGGCATCTGTCATACTCATCTGATATCTCATACTTACATAGCCTGCTCTGGCCAGCATGATCTTAGACATACCATATAGTCCCACCTTTGCCACTTCATTGAGCAGAAGCTTCAAGTCTTCTATCTGCCTGTCGGACATATCAGGCTCACCCTCTCTGATAGCATCACCGATATAGTCATCAATCATCATTGGACCGTGCTTTAAATACTTAAATGGTG
>CAMHCL010000115.1 GCA_946183625.1 uncultured Lachnospiraceae bacterium | reverse complement strand
GGTTCTGCTATGACCAGCCATGAATTCATAATTGATCGTCTTATCTCCCGCATCACCTGCAACAAGTTTACAAGCGAAGATCATTATTCCGAATGCCATAAGTATAAAAACAGTACCCATTTGCTGTGAGGCGAAGTAAACGCTCGGAGTCATTTTATTTATAGAAACATCGCCTAATAATCCGCTCAAATATAGTACAATTAAAGGAAGTGCAAGAAGTGTCAGTATTGTAATCCAGACTACAGTGTCACGTCGGGTACTGTAATTAAGAGATTTGATTATGTTGAACATAGTTATGCCTCCTGTACCATTCTCATGTAGTAATCTTCCAGATTAACCTCATTCTTCGATAATTCTACCGGGATAATCCCATTATCATATAGAGTTTTTGATATGTTATGAATATCTTCCAACCCTTCGTATATTCTGAGACTTCCATCCTCAAGTGCTTCAACCCTTTCTATACCAAGATCCTTTGTAAGTATCGCACTTGCCTTCTCATTATTATCTGTATCTATGTGGTAATACTCACTGCATGCTGCCTTGAGTTCATCTGCAGTGAAGATTCCTTTGATCTGTCCATGATTTATAAAAATATAATCTGTGCAGAGAAGTGAAAGCTCACTTAGGATATGTGATGATATAACCATGGTAATGCCATCTTCCTTATTGAGTTTTCTGAAGAGTTCTCTGATTTCTACAATGCCTTCCGGATCCAGTCCATTTATAGGCTCATCCAGAACCATGAATTCAGGCTTTCCCATAAGTGCATTTGCCAGTCCCAGTCTCTGTCTCATACCCAGGGAGAAGTTCTTAACTATCTTCTTTCCTGTGTTCTGAAGATTGACGATCTCCAGCACCTCATCCACACGGCCCTTATCAGGAATACCCTTCTGTATCCTCTGCTTCTCAAGATTTTCGCGAGCTGTCATCTTCTCCTTTTCGTAAGGAGTTTCAATCATAAAGCTCATCCTTGTTCTGGCATGATTAAGTCCCTTCTCATCTGTGGCACCATACATTTCAAGTTCACCACCTGTCTGGAACGCAAGTCCACCCATGATCTTCATTATGGTAGTCTTACCTGCACCATTTGGTCCTATAAGGCCCACGATGCTTCCCTTCTTTATCTGAAACGAAACCCCATCCAATGCCATCTGTTTTCCATACTGTTTTTTTAGATTCTTAACATCAACGATTATCTCTGACATATCTTTTCTCCTGTTTTTACATGAGTATTTCTTTGACTGATATCACTATAAAACTTAAATTTAAAGATTTTCTTAAGATATAAAAAAAGGTACCGTTACATTTGTAACGATACCCTATAGATCAAGATCAGTGAGCTTCCATATCAAATACAATATCAAAATAAAGCTTTCCATCCTCTAGTACAGCACTCATGCTTCCCTTCTGTTTTTCCACCAGCAGCTTCGCTATATATAGTCCCAGTCCCGCACTACCATCTGACCGTGCTTTATCAGCCCGGTAAGTTCTATCAAAGATATGATCAACATCGATTGGCGTTTTAGTATCAATGCTGTTTCCTATTCTGATGTGACAGTTATTTCCAATGGAGGATACACTTAATTCAAAGCTGTCCTCTGCATATTTCACGATATTTCCGATCAGGTTATTGAATACCCTGTTCATCATATCCTTATTGGCCTGAATATATATGGACTTCTCCGGAAATGTAATCTCCGGTGTCAGATCATTCTGTCTGATAAGTGTTTCATTCTCAATGATAAATTCAGAAAGAAAGCCTACCGCATCCAGTTTACATAACTCGACAAGTTTGTTGTCGCTTTCAAGAACTGACAGCTCAAAGAATTCATCCACCATTCCTTTAAGTGCATCAGCCTTCTTAGCACTTATGGCCAGATATTCACGGCCCTTATCAGAGAGATCCTCCTTCTCCAGCATTTGAAGATTACCCTTTACAACCGTAAGTGGTGTACGGAGGTCATGGGCTATATCAGATATGGACTGCTCCAGCTGTCTGCGGGACAAGTCCGTCTCCTTCTTCAAAGCCTTCTGATACTCCAGATTATTATTTATCTCAGAAGCCAGGCTTTCCACATCCTTATCCATAAGGCTTACCTTCAGCTGCCTGTCATAATTCTCATCTTTAGTTTTTGTAAGTTCTTCTCTTACCTGCTTTATATTCTTCTTGATCATGATGATCCATATAAGAAGAAATATGATAATAGCGGCAAGAACAATTATAATAATTATTTTCATGTCCTCAGAATCTACTGCTCACTATGCAGCTTATAACCTATTCCCCACACTGTATCAATAATCTCCTGTCCTGTAGCCTTCTTCAGCTTACTCCTAAGATTACTCATATGTACATTGATGGTATTATCCTCGTAATAATATGTATCATTCCATACAGCCTCATATAGATTAGCCTTTGAGAAAGTCTTCTTAGGATTACTGAGGAACATTTCCAGAAGCTGCATTTCAGTTGCAGTAAGCTTGACAGGCTTACCGTCAAATGTAACGGAGTTAAGTTCCAGACTGAGTACCAGTCCGCCATAACTTAGTTCTTCACCTGCTCCATCTTCGTCTGAAGCCTCCGATGTACTTAAGTTTCCTTCACTTCTTCTAAGCACAACCTCTATACGTACGAGTACTTCATCCAGGTCAAATGGCTTGATTATATAATCATCCGCCCCCATACGAAGCACCTCAAGGCGTGTATCCTTCATGGATTTAGCAGACAATACGATTACTGGAGTTTTACTCTTATCTACATCCTTCGATTCTCTAAGTTCACGTATTAGCACATCTCCGGATTTATATGGGAGCATCATGTCCATAAGTACTACATCGAAGCAGTCAGACTCTATAAGTTCAGAAGCAGTCCTGCCCTCTGCAGCCTCAGTAACTACGTATTCATGTTCCTCCAGATAATCTTTAAGTAATTTTCTTATCTCTCTATCGTCCTCAACAACTAGTACTCTTTTCATTTTGTCACCCCAATCATGCTTTATGGTCTTCAGTATATCACATCATGTGTTTATCTAGTAATATTTCTAACCCATTTATATTTCATGTAGTGATGATAAACCACCGGGATCTTCACAAATTCATCAAGAGTCAGGATGAATGCAACAACAAGCACAGGGAGTTTTAAAACAAATGCAGCTATCATTCCCATAGGCACTACCACTACCCACAATGTTATGATGTCACACCACATTCCAAACTTCGTGTCACCACCTGATGGGAATATTCCACTTATTATGGTGGAATTGAGTGAGTTACCGATTATGTAATAAGACGCATAGAACATCATGATCTTAAGGTAGAGATGTGCCGTACCTTCAAGATTAACAACTTTTAGAAGTATTGGTGTTATCAGAAGAATGATTACTCCCGATATAACTCCAATAGCTATAGAGAATCTCACGAAGCTTCCACCGGCTTTCTTTGCATCCTCCAGTTCATTTCTTCCCAGCATCTGACCAAGTATGATACCGACACCCGTTGCAATACCCCAGCAGAAGCTGGCAACCATGCTTCGCACTATACTTGCTATGGCATTTGCAGCAACAGCATCACTTCCCAAGCGTCCCATGATAACTGAATACATGGTTACACCACCACCCCAGCCCAGCTGGTTGAACAGTACAGGAATTGTGTAGTGCCAATAATCCTTGTGCAGCACCTTGCTACAGGCAAATGGCAGAAACATTTTACGTAGATTAAGAGGAGTACATTTCTTAAGAGCTACCAGAACTATCATAAAAACAGTTTCAAATACCCTGGCAATAACCGTTGCAAGAGCTGCACCTTCTATACCCATTTTAGGGAATATCCATAGTCCAAATATAAGACATGCATTTAGTAAAATGTTCAGTATCACGGACAGTGATCCGATAAGGGAACTGAGTCCTGCTCTGTCACATATCTTCAGGATTCCAAAATATACCTGAGCAAATCCACCGATAACATATGACACGGAAACCATCTTAAGATATCTGGCTCCGCCCTCTATAAGAATCGGATCATTTGTAAAAATCCGCATAATAGCTGTTGGCACGAAATAAGCAGCAATGGTAAAGATAAGTCCCACAAGAAGTGTATATCTCATAGTTACCGCAAGCACTTCCTCAACTGTCTTATGATCCCCTTTGCCCCAGTACTGTGCTGCTATAACTGCACATCCACCGATAAATGCACCGAAGAACAGGCTGTACACAAAAGCAATCTGTGTAGCAAGTGATACGGAGGACAGACTATCCTTATCCAGAAAGCCCAACATAAAAGCATCTGAAGCAGATACCAGAGACATCATCAGATACTGGAAGGATATGGGCATAACAATTTTAAATAGTTTTTTGTAAATATCTTTCATCATAAATCTATAACCTTAGTCGCAAGCTTCTCTCGGAATCTTGCATCATGCTCAACCATGATCATGGTTGGTTTATAAGTTTCTATTAATTTCTCTATCTGCATACGCGAGAAAACGTCTATATAATTCAGGGGTTCATCCCATATATATAGATGCGCCGGAGTAAGAAGACTGGCAGCTATAAGCACCTTCTTCTTCTGGCCCTCAGAATAATCTTCTATATTCTTTTCGAACTGAATACGGCTCATATCAAGCTTACTTAGTAATGTCAGAAAAAGACTGTAATCCAGGGAATTCTTATTGGAATATTCCTTAAGACTGCCGCGTAGATGTGACGTATCCTGATTGATATATGATATTACAAGGCCACTGACTTTTTCCAGCTTACCGGAGGTGATAATGCTTGAATCACCCATAATGGCCTTTATCAAGCTTGACTTCCCACAGCCGTTGCTTCCATTAAGAAAGAGGATATCATTCTGGTTCAGTTGAAATGTTATTCCGCTAAGAATCATTTTTTCATTATAACCCAATGAAAAATCTCTGCACTCTACAAGACAGGGCTTATGATGTTTCATAGGA
>CAMHCL010000114.1 GCA_946183625.1 uncultured Lachnospiraceae bacterium | reverse complement strand
ATCAGATAGTTTATATGGATAATGTTCCTGACAGAGCGGCAATATCTGAATCTGTTAATCTGGCTAAGAATCATAATCTGTCCAGTCTTTCGGGATATGTTAATGCTGTTCTTCATTCTATATGTGATATAAGAGATGAGGGCAGACTGGATAGTTTGATCGTCAGCAATCCGAGTATCAAGTATTCTACGCCAAAGTGGCTATGTGATTTTCTTGTTAATACATTTGGGAAAGAGACCGCATTTGCCATCTTGGAGGATCAGTTTGCAGAGCATGATACTGTCATCAGAATCAACACATTAAAAACTGATAAGAATGCTTATAAGGCCGTACTTGATAAGACTGATATAAAGTACACGGATGGAATACTTTCTGATAGATGTTTCAGAATAAAAGAGTATGATTATATCAAAAAGCTTCCTGGATATAGAGATGGATTATTTACAGTTCAAGATGAAACATCTGTTTATACTATCGAACATATAGGGATTAAGCCGGGAGACAGGGTGCTTGATATATGCTCCGCACCAGGTGGAAAGAGCATGCTTTCATATGAACTTGCCACAAAAGATGGGAAGGCAGGAACAGTTGTATCATGGGATATTTCTAATAATAAGATAAATAAGATAGAGGAGAATGCCGAGAGGATGTGTATTCCGGTCCGCGTTTTGGATGATGATTTTGATGTTACAAAATTAAGTCCTGGAATCAATCTTCAGATCAGTGATGCGACTGAATTAGACACTATGATAGCTTCTCTAAGTGATTCGGATAAGTTTGATGTCGTGATCGCAGATGTTCCATGTTCAGGACTTGGTATCATAGGCAGAAAGAATGATATTAAGTATAATGTTACACAGGATTCCATGAAGGAACTTGCCGGCCAGGGACTGGTGATATTACAGAATGCGGCAGAGTATGTCAAGAAAGGTGGAAGGCTTTGCTTTTCAACCTGCACCATAAATCCAGGTGAAAATGGAGAAGTGGTAGAACATTTTATTAATAATACTGAGAATAAAACTTTCAAAGTTATAGAGGAAAAAACGTTTTTACAGGGTATTAACGGTAGTGATGGATTTTATTATTGCATATTAGAGAGACTATAGATGGAAAGAGAGTTAATTGATATGACAAAGCAGGATATCTGCTCAATGTATATAAACGAACTGGAAGATTATGTAAACCGACATGAATGGAAGAAGTTCCGTGCAAAGCAGATTTTTGAATGGATTCACAAGAGCCATGTGCGTAATGCTTCTGACATGACGAACCTTCCGAAGGATATGAGAGAAATCCTGGAGGAGGACATGGTCCATGTTACAGAAGAGGTATCACAGAAGTCCGAAGCTGATGGCACGATCAAGTTCCTCTATAAAATGGACGATGGCCAGATGATAGAGACAGTGTTCATGCCATATTCCTACGGCAATTCAATCTGCATATCATCTCAGGCAGGCTGTGCCATGGGTTGCAGATTCTGTGCTTCAACCATAGGCGGATGCATTAGAGACTTGCGTGCAGGAGAAATGCTGGGACAGGTTTATGAGACCATGAGGATCACCGGGGAACGAATATCAAATGTAGTCGTTATGGGAACGGGTGAGCCTCTAGAAAATTACAATAATCTGATTAGGTTCATAAAGCTTCTGACTGATGAGAATGGTTATAACTTAAGTACCAGAAATATTACGGTATCATCCTGTGGAATAGTTCCGAAAATCCGTCAGCTGGCAGAAGAGGATCTACCTATTACATTTGCCCTGTCTCTTCATAGTGCAGATGATGAGAAGAGAAAGAGTCTGATGCCTATTGCCAATAGATATACGATACAGGAAACGTTGGATGCCTGTTCATACTTTTTTGAAAAGACAGGAAGAAGAGTTACAGTGGAATACAGCCTTATGACGGGGATAAATGATTCTGAAGAGGATGCTGAGCTTCTCTCGAAGATTCTAAAGGGAAGAGGTTTCCATGTAAATCTTATACCGCTTATAAGAAGAGTAATCCTGAGAGAATAGCAAAATTCAAGAAAATACTTGAAAAAAATCGAATAAATAGTACAATTAGGAAAGGTATGGGCAGAGATATTGATGCTGCCTGCGGACAATTAAGAAGAAAGTACGAGGGTTGATTTTGGAATCTACTGGCAGAACTGACAAGGGTAGAAAAAGAAATAACAACCAGGATAGTATCTTCATGAGTGATGGCCCAGTTGGTCCATTACCAAATATGTACATAGTAGCTGATGGTATGGGCGGTCACGCAGCCGGTGATTTCGCATCCAGATATGCTATCAGCGTAGTTATAGATTTTGTAAGGAAGTCTACAGTTCGCAATCCGGTATCCTTGCTTAAGAGGGCTATGATATATGCCAGCAACGAGGTATATAAGGAGTCTGAGAAGGATAAGGATAAGGTCGGAATGGGAACGACTATGGTCGCCTGTGTTCTCGAAGGAAGAGAACTATATGTGGCAAACATAGGTGACAGCAGACTTTATATAATCAGTAATGATGAGATAAAGCAGATAACTATGGATCACTCTCTTGTAGAAGAGCTTATAAGGAATGGACAGCTGGAGAGGAACAAAGGAAGAAATCATCCTGAGAAGAATATCATAACCAGGGCTATGGGATCTAGAGAGGAAGCAATGCCTGATTTCTTTGAGCTTAGTCTTGAAGAGGGTGATAGAGTTCTCATGTGTTCAGATGGTTTATCGAACATGGTAGAGGATGACGAGATTAGAGATATAATCCTTGAAAATAAGGATATCAAAGAAGCTGTGTCTTTGCTTATAAGTAAAGCAAATTATTATGGCGGTAATGATAACATCTCAGTCATATTAATTTCAGTTTAGTGAGGTATTTGTAAATGTTGAAACCAGGCACGATTTTAGATGATAGATATGAAATCATAGATGTGGTTGGCACAGGTGGAATGTCCACTGTTTATAGAGCTAAGGATGACAGACTTAAGAGATTTGTTGCTATCAAGGTACTTAAGTCAGATTATAGTTCAGATGCGAATTTTGTTTCAAAGTTCAAAGTTGAAGCACAATCATCAGCAGGCCTTACACATCCGAATATCGTTAGTGTTTATGATGTATGTGAAGATGAAGGAAGACATTTCATCGTAATGGAACTTGTAGAGGGTATCACTCTCAAGGAATATGTGAATCTTAATGGAAGACTGAGCATGGCTCAGGCTATCGATTTTTCTATACAGATAGCTTCAGGTCTTGAAGCAGCACATGAACATCATGTAATCCACAGAGATATTAAGCCGCAGAATATAATTGTATCCAAGAGCGGTAATATTAAGGTAACAGACTTTGGTATTGCAAAGGCTGCTACTTCTACAACTATGTCTACAACCGGTATCGGTTCGGTTCATTATATATCTCCTGAACAGGCAAGAGGTGGATATAGTGATGAGCGTAGTGATATTTATTCACTTGGTATTACCATGTATGAGATGGTTACAGGAAGAGTTCCTTTTGAAGGAGATACAAATGTAGCTATAGCGCTCATGCATATCCAGAACGATATGATCCCACCAAGAGAATTATATCCTGATATCTATCCAAGCTTTGAGAAGATAATCCTCAAGGCTACACAGAAGAAGCCTGAGAGAAGATACCTTACAGCAGCTGCACTTATTGCAGATCTGAACAGAGTAAAAGAAAATCCTAATATAGATATAATTGTTGCACCTACAGGAATAAATGGTGCACCTACACAGAAGTTTACTGATGAGGATATGCAGCGCATAAAGAGCGGACGTATGGCTCCTGAACAGCCACCTCAGCAGGAAAGATATGATGATTATCAGAATGAATATAGATATGATCCTAATCAGAGTTCTGAGGTAAAGGCTGACAGATCCAGAATTGACAGTCTGCTCAACGAGGATGATGACGATTACGATGATTATGATGATTACGATATCCCACAGCGTCCAGTAAGACCTAAGAGGGTTGAAGAAGATTATGAGGAGAACGATGAGGGATACGATGATGATGAAGAGGATGTAGATCCAAAGCTTGAAAAGGCTGTTATGGTTGGTGGTATCGCTGCAGCTGTAATAATAGCTATTATTGTATTCATAGTTATCGGTAATATCATGGGCTGGTTCCCGGGATCAGGAAAAGATAAGAAGACTACTGAGAAGACTACTATATCTACTACAGAGGGTACTACACAAGTAGCTACAATCAAGATGATAAATGTAAAGGGACTCAGCAAGAAGGCAGCAGGCAACGAGCTTGCAAAGGCTGGATTCACAAACGTTACATTTAACGATGTTAATGATGAAAATACACCTGAGGGTTATGCAGTTAGTCAGAACGTAGAATCTGGTAAGGAGGTTCCAGCAGATACTCAGATCATTATCAGTATCAGTGTTGGTGCTGAGGAACTTGAAATCACTGATGTTTCAGGAATGACGCTTGATGATGCAAAGAAGGCTCTTGAGGCTCAGGGCTTCAAGGTTACAAGCTCATATGAATTTAGTGATGAAATTGAGAAGGATAAGATCATCTCCCAGAGTCCTGCTGCTAAGTCTAAGGGCAAGAAGGGCGATATCATAACACTTGTTGTAAGTAATGGTAAGGAAGAGAAGACTGTTAAGGTTCCTGATCTTGCAAATCTTACAGAAGGAAATGCAAGAAGTGCTATAGAAAACGCAAAACTTGTAGTTGGTTCTGTCACATATGAATACAACTCATCTGTTCCGGAAGGTCAGGTTATAAGCCAGAATGTAGCTGCCGGAACTGAGGTTAAGGAACAGACATCCGTTGGTTTTGTTATAAGTAATGGTGCTAAGGCTAAGACTTATAAGGGAACTGTAACCGGTAACATATCTACCGGAGATGAAGAATTTATCGCTTCAACTGGTGTTGTTGTAAAGATTTATATAACTGATGAAGGCGGATATCATGAAGTTACCAGCAAATCAGCTGATCCTGGTAGCTC
>CAMHCL010000113.1 GCA_946183625.1 uncultured Lachnospiraceae bacterium | reverse complement strand
ACATTTTCACCTGTAAAGGGACCTGAAGGAAATATAGAATATCTCATGTATCTGACCAAGGACAAGGACCTGGAAATCACAGATAAGGGTACCATTTTGCTGGGAACAGAGCCGGCAGACGCGTCAGAACATTTAGAGGATATAGTAGATAAGTTGGTTGCAAGCAGTCATCAGGAGTTGGACAAATAATGGAAGGCTTTAAGAATTTTCTTATACTTGCAAATGAATCCAAGGATACCGATCTTGTATACTCACATAAGGTTGAGAAATGTCTTCAGGACAGAGGCATGACAGCTCGTGTTCTGGTAGGCGGCAATTATGTGGATATAGGTCATATCAATAAGGAAGAACTGTCCGGTGTGGACTGTGTTATTGTTATGGGCGGAGATGGCACCATGCTTCAGGCGTCACATCTGCTTACAGGAAGTGATATTCCTATGATCGGTGTAAATCTGGGAACTGTTGGATTCCTGACTGAAGTTATAACTGACGAGATTTCCGAAATGGTTGAGAGACTTATATCAGGCGACTTCTTCATAGAAGAGCGTATGATGCTTGAGTCTACGGTATATAGAAATAATGAAGTGGCATGTGAAAATGTGCATGCTCTGAATGATGTTGTACTGGCTCGTCAGACATATCTGAAACTCATTGCGGTTAAGATTTATCTGAATGGCAGACTTTTTGATACTTGTGAGGCGGATGGTATTATTTTATCCACTCCTACAGGTTCCACAGGATATAACCTGTCTGCAGGCGGCCCTATAGTGACACCTGATGCAAGACTTATAGTTCTGACACCTATATCACCATATTCGCATTCCAGGCATAGTGTGGTATTTGGTGCGGATGACAAGATATCCCTTGAGTTTGTGGCAAAGCGCAAGGATGGAGATTATGCAGGCATAGTTTCATTTGATGGCTTTGATGACTATCAGATATCTCCGGGAGATCATATAGATGTTACTTCATCAACGGATACACTTAAGCTGATCAGATTCAGCACCTCCAGCGTTTATGAGGTATTAAAAAAGAAGTTAACATAGAAAGCAAGGATGTAATATGAAGGCTGATAGACAGAAGGAAATCCTGAGAATAATCAGTGAGTATGAGGTTGAGACTCAGGACGATCTTATTAAATATTTAAAACAAATAGGATATGATACAACACAGGCGACAATATCCAGAGATATAAGAAATCTTGGTTTACATAAAGTTCCTGGTGATACAGGTCACCAGAAATATGTTGCCAGCTCTGTAACCGGTAGAAGAATCGGAAATGATGAGCTGGGTGGAAATGAATCCTATAAAAACGTGCTTTCAGGGGGCATCGTGGATTATGAGATTGCTGGCAATCTTGTGGTTGTAAAAACTATTTCCGGCATGGCCATGGCAGTTGGCGCAGCAATTGATAGCATGAGTATAGACGGTGTAGTGGGCTGTATAGCCGGTGATGATACTATATTCATCGCCGTAAAGTCAGTTTCACTTACCGAAAAGGTTGTTACGACTTTGAAGGGAATTAGTTAAAATGTTAGTAAATCTTCATATAGTAAATCTGGCTCTGATAGACGAGCTGGATATAGATTTTAACGAAGGATTATGTATTCTTACCGGTGAAACAGGTGCCGGAAAATCTATTATAGTGGGTTCTATTGGTATAGGTCTTGGTGGTAAGTATGATTCTAATCTGCTTAGAGACAAGGATAAGGATGGTCTGGTAGAACTCCTTTTTAATGTTGATGAGAAGCTGTCACAGGAATTATCTTATGAAGACATTGAGATAACAGATGGTGAGCTTCTTATATCCAGAAGACTCAGTAAGGGAAGAACTGTTAACCGTATAAATGGTTCGACAGTTACAGTCAGCAAGCTGAAGCAGGTGGCTGAACGCCTTATGAATCTTCATGCTCAGCATGAGCAGAGAACACTGATGGTGGCGTCGAAACATTTGACCATTGTTGACAGCTATGACGCCGGGATCAAGTCCTGTTTGGAGGAAGTAAGAGCTGCGTATCAGGAATACAAGGATATAGATACGAAGCTTGCCAGCATGCAGCTGGACGAGGCAGAACGCGCAAAACAGCTGGATTATATATCCTACGAGATAAATGAGATAGAAGCGGCTAAGCTTTTCCCTGGTGAGGATGATGAATTAGAGGAGCTGTTCCGAAAGGCCAGCAACTCCCATGATATCATGGAGATAATGTCAGAGGTTCATGATATAACCGGTTATGATTCAGACAGATCAGCAGGCAGTCAGATATCCAGAGCAGTACAGTCTATTCAGTCACTCAGTAGATTCGATGATAATGCAGGTGATATGATAGATCAGCTGTCAGATATAGAAAATCTTATAAACGATTTCAACAGAAATGTCTCTGAGTACATTTCAGATATGGAATTCTCAGATGACGAACTGCTTAGAACCGAATCCAGGTTAAATGTAATAAATGGCCTTAAGGCTAAATATGGAAAAACCATTGAGGAAATTCAGTCGAATCTGGAGGATTTAAAGAAACAGAAAGAAGAACTGGAATCCTATGATGATGTTATCGCCGAGCTGAAGGTGAGATCAGAAGAGGCATATAAGAAGCTGGAGAAGCTATGCGATAAGCTTTCAGACAGAAGGAAGAAAGCTGCTAAAAAATTATGCGCAGCCATAGCAGATTCACTGAAGGAACTTAACTTCAGCAAAGTAGAATTTGATATGAAATTCTCGGAATGTGAGATAGGTCCGAATGGAAGAGACACAGCAGAATTCATGATCTCCACCAACGTTGGTGAAGAAGTGAAACCACTTGCATCTGTTGCATCAGGCGGAGAGCTCTCAAGAGTAATGCTTGCTATCAAATCCTGTCTGGCAGATACCGACGACACACCAACCATCGTCTTTGACGAGATAGACGTGGGAATCAGCGGCATCACAGCACAAAAAGTCGGAGATATGATGAAGAAACTGGCCCAGTATCACCAGATAATCTCCATCACCCACCTCCCACAGATCGCCGCCAATGCAGATCATGCGTATGTCATTGAGAAAACTGTAGAAAGTGGTAAAACTATCACAAATATAAGAGAACTCGATGAAGAGGGAAGAGTTAACGAAATAGCCCGTCTCCTCGGCGGCTCCAACATAACCGACGCCGTTCTCTCCACAGCTCGAGAGATGATTGAAAATTGAATTATTACGATACTTAAATACGAATTCAGATACATATGTCTTCGAAGAACCATTTAGCGAATGTCGGTTCTTAGTCTGTGTATTTTACAGACTTAGAACCGCTACAAGAGCGGCATGAGGCGCGAGCCGCGTGATGAGAAGACATATGGAAATGAATTCGTGATAAAACCAAAGAAAAAAGATTAATAATCAATTAGCACAAGGAATTATATATATGATTGAAACCGTAGCATCAGTCAACCTCATGGTCAATGAGGTACTGAAAATAAAGAAGAACAGACTACAGCCTGACATTCCAACCGGAGATGAGAAGCGGCTATGCATCGTTTCAGGAATTCATGGAGATGAACTCCAGGGGCAGTATGTCTGCTACGAAGTAATAAAAAGAATAAAAAATGATTATGAAAGCCTGACAGGCATTGTCGATATATATCCATGTATCAATCCTATCGCTATGGAAGCTAAAACCAGAGAGATTCCATATGTTGAGCTGGACATGAATCAGCTCTTCCCGGGAATGAAGAATGGTACCGTGGGTGAATATATGGCAAGCTGTATCATGGATGATATGCTTGAGAGTGAAGATGGTCCAAAGGCAGACTTCTGTCTTGATGTTCATGGTAGTAACATGTATATCCAGGAGATACTTCAGCTAAGGATGAATGATGATGTAGTGGATGATGTTATGCCATATGCCATGAATCTGTCCACGGACATGGTATGGGTTCATCCTTCAAATCAGGTTATGTCAGGAAGCCTCTGCTACGAGCTCAATGCCAGAGGTATCCCATCCTGTGTAACTGAAGCAAGCTACGCGTATCAGATAGATAAGGCTTATGGTGATCAGCTTGTAGATGGCATTTTCTCATTAATGAAATATATGGGAATATGGAAGGGTGAAACTAAGGAACCACGTAAGTCAGTTGTGGCATATGATCATCAAATGATGTTTCTTAATTCCGACACAAGTGGTATATTTATACCATCAGTTTCTTTACATGACATGGTTGTGGCAGGAGATAAGATAGGCTCGGTAGTAAATGTACTTACAGGCAGCATCGAACAGGTGGTTGTAGCACCCGCGAAGGGCATGGTATGTGGACTCAGAGCTTATCCGGCTATCGAAGTCGGTTCCCTACTGGCAAGAATTGTAGGAGGTAATGACTAATGATCATTAAGAAGTTATTCTCCTATGAAACTCCATTCATTGGAGAACATGATATAAATGGATATATCTATGGCATTAATGAAAATTCTAGTGAGGCTGATACAGAGAAGTCCGCTGCCATAGTTGGTGCCATGAGAGGAAATGAATACCAGCAGCTGTATATATGCTCGCTGCTTTCAGAGAAGATGGCACAGCTTGAGGAATCAGGAGATATAGTCCAGGGCAAATCTGTTATGATCATCCCCGCTGTAAATGGAAGTGCACTTAATGCAGGCCGTAAATACTGGCTTTCTGATGATTCGGATATCAACAGAGAATTTCCTGGTAATCCTAATGGACCTGCAACAAGCCGTATAGCTTACAGTCTGCTGAGTCAGCT
Source organism: uncultured Lachnospiraceae bacterium (assembly GCA_946183625.1). Taxonomy (GTDB): domain Bacteria; phylum Bacillota; class Clostridia; order Lachnospirales; family Lachnospiraceae; genus Eubacterium_Q. The sequence goes on along the minus strand of CAMHCL010000113.1, from coordinate 349 downwards.
GAAGGAATATAATTTCGGTATCCAGATGCCGTCCTTCTACATGAAGGGTAAATTCATTCCGCATGTAAGAATGATGAAGACGGGGTATGAGAGTACTAATCTCGCCAACCTCTTCGGACTGCCACTGGTAATCCTTAACGACATGAGAGCATTTGATACTGCTACACTTAATTATAACTGGCAGCTGGCAGGCACCCAGGCTTTCTCAATCTATTCAGGAGGAATAGACAGGATTGAAGAGGAATATGCTGAACTTGCTGTATTTGCCATTCTAAGATTTCTTTCAAGAATGGGCATAATAAGGTATAATTCTATGGGCGGACAGATTGCTACCATTATGGATGAAGAA
>CAMHCL010000112.1 GCA_946183625.1 uncultured Lachnospiraceae bacterium | reverse complement strand
TATTCTGGGAATCTTCAGATATTGATATAGCAGATGTTGATTATACTGGAGATGGATTGGTATATATGTATAGGCCGGGAACGGTTACTATTACAGCAACACTTCTTAATGGTAAGAGCTTCTCCTTTGAACTGACAATTATAGAAGGTAATATAAAAGACTATTTGCTTAGTGAAATCAGTTATGACAATGATATTGAAATGTACTTAGGAGATATTCTTCAAGCTATACCAAATAAAACTCCTGAAAACACGGAACAGTCTGTACTATGAAATAGAAGATACATCAATTGCAAAGGTTGATCACGCAGGTGTTATAACAGCCCTCAAGGTTGGAGAGACTACTATGACTGTAACTGATGACTATACCGGAGTAAGTACAAAAGTTAAGATTATAGTTAAAGAAAAGAAGGACGATCCTGAGGAAGGAAAGTACGTATTCACTGTTGGTGCTGGTGGAACCTGGAAGAAGGGAAGCACCGAAGGCTTTGTATCAGAGGTGGAGAGAGAAGGCGACAAGGCCGGAACCTTCAAGCATTACAAGGGTGCAAAGGTAGATGGAAATGAACTGGGCTCAGATGACTGCATAGCAGAGAACGGAAGCATCAAGCTTACAATTAAGCCAGAATACCTTGAGAAGCTGGCGCTTGGAGAGCATACATTAGAACTTGTGTTCGATGATGGCACGGTATCAACTACCTTTACCGTTGTCGATAAAGATCCTGATAAGGAACCTGAGAAGAAGGATGACAAGCCGGCTGGCAACTCTGGTAATAGTGCTAGCGTTAAAGGTTCGTCACCTAAGACAGGCGATGCAATGCCGCTGGCTGTGATTATAGTTGGTTTGATACTGTCTATGGGATACGTGGTAGGATACTATTCGAAGAAATATTCAAGATAAGATTATATCGGCGTACGTTGCTCCTTCCATGCCTGCCTTAATAATCAGCCGATATCATGGGGAATTACATGAAAAAAAAGGGGATAATACTTACAACCATATTTGCTCTCGCATTCGGCATCGCAAGCGCCGGTGCAGGAAGTGTCAGGGCTGATGAGTCTGAGTTGTCGTTTGGTGGATCAGATACGATTGCTACTACAGGTGATGCGGAAGAAGTTGAGATTGCTACAGCTACAGAGGCTGTGTATGATGCTCCGGCAGGAAGTATTTCTGATCCATATCATAGAGTGAGTTTTGAGGGTGCGTTCGATTCAGGCAGCCTCAGCTTCACTGAGCCTTTTACGACGGATTCCATTTCAAAGAATGATAAAGGCGGGATATTCGTTACTGCTTCGGCGGCAGATCTGAATAGCGGAAGGATCACATTTGACGATAAGTTCAATTTCGATTCCAATCCTGTGGGTAGATTCTGTATAGATGCACTTGCCGAGAGTGGACTGGATGGCTACGTGGACGTATATATCGATGATTCTCCGACTCCTTTTGCAAGTATCAAGATCAGAAATGCCAATTTTAAGTGGAATAATGAGGGCTTCCTGACAGAAGATGTATATGCTGAAAGGCTTACTGGTGAGCATATGGTGTCTGTCGGTTTTTCCTTCGCAGAAGGTTCTGCTCAGTCTGATGCCAAGGTTCTCCTTCGTTCTATAGAATTTGCTGAGAACACGATCCCTATAGTATATTTCGATATTGATGAGTCAGATGGTAATCCGACAATCGATGATATGAATAATAGTGCAAATCATTCCGTAAAATGTACCGGAGGCGTTCGTATTCAGGTTCCTGATGGATATACTTCTGAATACACAGGTAAGACTGAAAGTGATTATAATAATCTGAAGCTGGAATATGTTCGTGGAAGAGGTAATTCAACCTGGTTCTGCCCGAAGAAACCATATAAGTTCAAGCTCGATAAGGGAGCAGATCTTTTTGGAATGGGTAAGAACAAGCATTGGGTTCTTCTTGCTAATTATTATGATAACAGTCTTATCAGAAACAGGATGACATATTGGCTGGGCGCTGAGCTTGGAATGGAATTTACACCTCAGTGTATACCAGTGGAAGTAGTTATGAACGGCAGATATTATGGAACATACCTGCTGGCTGAACAGGTCAGAGTAGACGAAAGCCGTGTTAATATCGATGAACTCAGCGATGATGACACAGATCTTCCTATCATTTCGGGTGGTTATCTTTTGTCAATGCCTTCTTACGATTCGGAGAATGCATCTTCATTTGAAACCAAAGCAGGCGTTTCATTTTGTAATGAAACACCGGATTTTGTTGAGAGTGGAAATGATGTACAAAAAGAATATATTCGTGACTATGTTCAAAAAACAGAAGATGCAATAATGGGTCCTGATTATAAGGATAAAGATGGTGTGAGCTATAAAGAATATCTGGATTTTGATGCTGCAGTTGATTATTGGTGGATTCAGGAATTATCTAAAAATGGTGACGCATATGGTACAGATAGTACATATCTCTACAAGAAGAGAAATGGAAAGCTTTACTGGGGACCACTTTGGGATTTCGACTTTGTGGCCTGGGGCGACCTGGATTATCAGATGGACTTTGTAGAAGGTTTTAATTATGCAAATACTCCGTGGTTCACTTATTTAAAGGATAATAAAGAATTTATAGCAGCAGCTAAGAATCGATGGTCTGATATAGACGCCAAGCTCGATGAGATGACAAGACAAGGTGGATTACTTGACCGGTACTATGAAGAAAATGTTATTTCTGAAAGCTATAATAATGAGGTATGGGGACGACATCAAACTCCGCTCGAAAATTATAAAGATGAGATAGAGGATGTCAGAACCTGGATCACAGGCAGGCGAAACTGGATAAATAATAATCTGGATGATCTCGATGATCTGACATTACATTTAAGACTGTATGTTGGTGATGAACTATTTGATGAAAAAGTGTATCTGCATAAGAGTAGCCTTGATAAACTTCCGGAAGCTCCAGAGAAGATGGAAAGAAACTTGTGTCGTATAGTACCGAATTAGGTGATGAGGATGTAGATGCTTACGCCAGATATAAGAAATATGAAGATACTATAAAGGCAGAGAAGATATATCTGAAGAAATATGTTCTGATACTTGGAGATGATATTAGTTTTGGTATAATAGAGTATGAGCTGTTTCCTTCAGATTATGAATATGCAGGAATTGTATGGGAATCTTCTGACGAGAGCGTAGCTATTGTTGATCAAAGCGGGGAAGTAGAAGCTGTGTCAGAGGGCGAATGCTCCATCACTGCAACTCTTACAAATGGTGAGAAAGCCACAGTAAAGGTAAAGGTTGTTCCGGGCGCGCTTGATAAATATAAGGCTAAAAGTCTGAAATATGATGATCTTCAAATGTATGTAGGTGATATCATACAGCATATCCCGACAGCAAATCCTGAATATTCCAGGTATGATTTCTACTACATTAATTCTGAAGAATCGGTTGCTGCTATAGATGAATTCGGTATTGTTACTGCTTTGAAACCTGGAGTGACTGAAGTTGAAGCATTTGATAGTTTTTCACAGAAAAGAGTCAGCTGTAAGATAACAGTTTCTGAAAAGAAGGACGAACCTGTAGAAGCTGAATATGTATTTACCAAGGGTGACAAAGGCTCCTGGAAGAAAGGAAGCTCTGATGGCCTTGTATTTGAAGCTGAGCTTGTAGGCGATAAGGCCGGAACATTTGATCATTATAAAGGTGCTAAGGTTGATGGGATTCTGCTGGGTCGAGATGACTGCATAGCAGAGAATGGAAGTATCAAGTTAACCATTAAACCGGATTATCTTGAGAAACTCGCTGTAGGTGAGCATATATTGGAACTCATATTTGATGATGGAAATGTATCGACTACATTTACTATCCTTGATAAAGATTCGGATAAGGATCCTGACAAGAAGGACGATAAGCCATCAGGAAATGGTGGTTCAGGAAGTAGCTCTAATAACAATTCAAGTGCAAAGGGTGGGGTTTCTCCAAAGACTGGAGATAGTATGCCTGTTGTCATGGTGATAATAATCATGATAGTTTGTATGACATTTATTGTTGGGTATTTTATTAAAAAGAAACACATATAAAATATATGTCGATACTTTCTGTTATATCTTGTATAACATGTGATGGTGTTGATAGATATACTATATATTTAGGAGGGCTAATTTATGAAGGAGAATATCTCAAAATTTCAAAATCTTATAAATACAGATACAGATTTACAAGCTAAGATTCAGGATGCTATGGCCGACTTTAACGGCGATAAGAGTGATGAGAAAGAGGTTTTCGATAGTATTATTGCTCCAATTGCTGCAGATGCAGGCTGTGAATTCAGTTATGACGAGCTCGTTGAGTCTCATAAATCATCTGACGAACCATTAGATGATGAAGAGCTGGAGGCTGTATCAGGTGGAAAATCTTTCTGCATAATTATAGGATTTGGCAGTAAGGTAGAAGCTGATTTTGGAAATCAAGGCGTAGGTGCATGTGCTTATGTAGGTATTGGCGCCGGATTGTTTGATAAGGATGATAAGGATCCATCAAAGACTTTGAAGGAGCGTAACTCCTGATAAGTTAATGAGTATCTGCATGTACTTAGTGTATGTCGATATATAAAGCATGTCGTAAACGGCATGCTTTTTTTAAAAAACGTCTTGCATTATGAATTATAGTGTGATATTATTTCAAAGTATGATTTTTAGGAGGAATGAATTGTGAAGATCGCACTTACAATAGTTTTCATAATCGTTGCAATAGCACTTGCTATAATAGTTTTATCTCAGGAAGGTAAGGATAACGGATTTACAGGAAGTCTTACCGGTAGCGTGGATACATACTGGAGCAAGAACAAGAAGCACTCTAAAGAAGCTGTTATTCAGAGAGTTACAGCAATACTTGGTGCTTTACTCAGTTCAAGATGGTTATAGAATATCTTAGGTGCTTCGCTTAGCGTAGCACCTATTTTTTTGCAATTAGTGGAGATATTTTTTTATTGTTATTGTATAATATTACAGTAGCGTTGATTTATACAGAAGGGGTTAAAGTAATGGGTAGCATAAAAGATATATATGAAGAAATAGATAATATCGATTCAGATACCTTAGATATGGATAAGATATCTGAGGAACTTCTTCATCTCATGAG
>CAMHCL010000111.1 GCA_946183625.1 uncultured Lachnospiraceae bacterium | reverse complement strand
AAGAGGAAAATAAAATGGCTAAGATTAATTGCTTAAACCCTATAGCTAAGTGCGGAACAGACCTTTTCGACGCTAGCTATGAGATGACTGATAATTTAAATGAAGCTGATGCAGTACTTGTAAGAAGTGCTTCAATGCATGAGCTTGAGGTTCCTGATTCACTTCTTGCTGTTGCAAGAGCAGGTGCCGGAGTAAACAACATTCCACTTGATGCTTACGCAGAGAAGGGTATCGTAGTATTCAATACACCAGGTGCCAACGCAAATGGTGTTAAGGAGCTTGTTATTGCAGGTCTTCTTCTTGGATCACGTGATATCGTTGCTGGTGCTAACTGGGTTGTTGAAGATAAGGATGATGATAATATCGCTAAGACAGCTGAGAAGCAGAAGAAGCTTTATGCTGGAAATGAGATTCAGGGCAAGAAGCTCGGTGTTATCGGACTTGGTGCTATCGGATGTAGAGTTGCAAATGCTGCTGTACACCTTGGAATGGAAGTTTGGGGTTATGATCCATTTGTATCAGTAGATGCAGCATGGAACCTTTCAAAGTCAGTTAAGCACATTAAGAATGTAAATGACATTTACGCTAATTGTGATTACATCACAGTTCACGTTCCACTTATGGATTCAACTAAGGGAATGATAAATGAAGAAGCTATCTCAATGATGAAGGACGGAGTTGTTGTTCTTAACTATGCTCGTGATATCCTCGTTGATGAGCCAGCTCTTATGAAGGCAATTGATGCAGGTAAGGTACATCGTTATGTAACAGACTTCGCTAACCCAACAGTAGTTGGTCATGAAGGTGTTATCTGTACTCCACACCTTGGAGCATCAACAGCTGAGTCAGAAGATAACTGTGCAGTTATGGCTGTTAACGAGATCAGAGACTTCCTTGAAAATGGTAATGTCGTTAACTCAGTTAACTATCCTAAGTGTGATGCAGGTGTTCCTTCATCAGCTGGACGTATCACAGTTTGCCACAAGAATATCCCTAACATGCTTACACAGTTCACTGGTGCATTTTCTAAGCATGGTATAAATGTTCCAGATATGGTAAGTAAGTCACGTGGCGATTATGCATACACAATCCTTGATGTTGATACAGCAGAAGCTGCTGATATGGCTAAGGAGCTTGAGGCTATCGACGGAGTTATCCGTGTACGTGTTGTAAAGTAAATAAAGAGGAAACTATTATGGAAAAATTAAGAGTAGGAATCCTAGGTGCTACAGGTATGGTAGGTCAGAGATTCATAGACCTCCTGAATAATCACCCATGGTTCGATGTTGTAACAGTAGCTGCATCCCCACGTAGCGCTGGAAAGAAATATAGCGAGGCAGTAGAAGGCAGATGGAAGATGGATAATCCAATTCCAGAGTCAGTTGCTGATCTTGTACTTAAAAATGTAAATGAAGTTGAAGAAATAGCTAGTGGCGTTGATTTCGTATTCAGTGCTGTTGATATGACAAAGGATGAGATCAAGGCTATTGAGGAGGCTTATGCTAAGACAGAGACTCCAGTTGTTTCTAATAATAGTGCACATAGATGGACACCAGATGTTCCTATGGTAGTGCCAGAATTGAACCCAGAGCATTTCGAAGTTATCGAGGCTCAGAGGAAGAGACTTGGAACTAAGAGAGGATTTATCGCTGTAAAGCCTAACTGTTCTATTCAGTCATATGCACCTGCACTTTTCGCTCTTAAAGAGTTTGAGCCTAAGGAAGTTGTTGTTTCAACATATCAGGCTATCTCAGGAGCCGGTAAGAACTTCAAGGATTGGCCAGAGATGGTTGAAAATATCATCCCTTATATCGGTGGTGAAGAAGAGAAGTCTGAGAAAGAGCCACTTCGTATCTGGGGTAAGGTTGAGGATGGCGAGATTAAGCTTAATCCTGACGCTCCAAAGATTACAGCTCAGTGTATCAGAGTTCCAGTTCTTTATGGACATACAGCAACTGTATTTGTTAACTTTGGTAAGAAGCCAACAAAAGAACAAATCATTGAGAAGTGGGAAAGCTTTAGTGGTGAGCCACAGAAGTTAGACCTTCCATCAGCTCCAAAGCAGTTTATCCGTTATATGGAAGAGGATAATAGACCACAGGTTCAGGCTGATGTAAATTATGAAAATGGTATGGGTGTATCAATGGGTAGACTTCGTGAGGATACTCTGTTTGACTACAAGTTCGTTGGTCTGTCCCATAATACTATCCGTGGTGCTGCAGGTGGAGCAGTTCTGTGTGCAGAGCTTCTGACAGCTAAGGGTTATATAACAAAGAAATAATTAAGGCTTAATATAAAGATTAACCATGATTGAGTGAGGTTAAAATATTTCGGGGGATTTATTTTAATTTGTTTAGGAGGGTATCATGGCTAAGAAAAAACTTGTCCTGGTAACATCACCACCAGCATGTGGTAAGACATTTATAACTAAGAATCTCGCAAGAGCTCTTAATAACTGCGTATATTTAGATAAGGATGACCTGATTGTTCTATCTAAGCAGATATATAAGGTTGCTGGAGAGCCATTTGATAGATCATCTCAGTTTTTCCAGGAAAATATCCGTGATGCGGAATATCTTGCAATACTTGAAATTGCATTTAATGCGCTGAACTATAATGATACCGTTCTTATAAATGCACCATTCAAGTCAGAGATAAGAGATCAGGAATGGCTTTCAATGATGCGTCAGAAGTTAGCAGCTAAAAATGCAGAGCTTTGTATTATCTGGGTTCACACTGATATTGAGATCGTTCACCAGAGAATGATCACACGTAACTCAGAAAGAGATACATGGAAGATAGAGCATTGGGATGAGTATGTTGCAACACAGGATTACACTGCTCCAAAGGGTATTCCAGAGCTGTTTATCTTCAATAACTCAAGTGATGAAGAATTCGATGAATCAATTGTTCAGGCTGTTGACTACATTCGAAGATAAGTAACTACTTATAAGATTATCATAAACAAATAGATACACCGTGATTGCTTGCAATCGGAGGTGTATCTATTCGTTTATGTGTAAGCTGCGAAGCAGATTACGATGGAACGGATGAGGAAATCGGGAGTGCGAAGCACGGGATTTCCGAATTCGTTACATCATAATCTTATATAATATATCGAAGTAAGCTGCGAAGCAGATTACGATGGAACGGATGAGGAAATTATATAGGAGAAAATAAAATGTCAAAAGTACTACCTTTCGCTGCATTTAGACCTAACAAAGATGTGGTAAGTGAAGTTGCTGCACTTCCGTATGATGTATACAAAAGAGCAGAAGCAAAAGCATTTGTTGATGAGCATCCAAAGAGCTTTCTTAGAATAGATAGACCTGAGACTCAGTTCCCTGAAACACAGGATATGTATGCTCAGGAAGTTTATGATAAGGCAAATGAGATGCTGCACGATGACATGACTAATGGAACATATATCCATGATGAAGAGCCGCTATATTACATTTACGAGCTTATAATGGATGGTCGTTCACAGACAGGTATCGTTGCAATTGTTTCTGTTGATGATTATATAGATGGAACCATCAAGAAGCATGAAAATACACTTGCTGCTAAGGAGCAGGATAGAATAAATCATATCTATAACTGCAATGCTCAGACAGGTCCTATCTTCCTGGCTTATAGAGATAGAGATGTTATAAATGCTATAGTTTCCAAGGTTAAGCAGGGTGAGAAGACATATGGTTTCACAGCTGACGATGGTGTAGTACATAATGTATGGCTTATCAATGATGCTTCTGATATAGAGGCATTAAAGGCTGAGTTTGAGGCTGAGAACAGAATCTATATAGCAGATGGACATCATAGAGCAGCATCCGCTGTAAAGGTTGGACTTAAGAAGAGGGAAGAAAACCCTGGATACACAGGTGACGAAGATTTCAACTTCTTCCTTTCGGTTCTTTTCCCTGAGAGTGAGCTTGAGATTCTACCATATAACAGAGTAATAAAGGATTTAAATGGACTGGAGCCTGATGCATTTATGAGTCAGCTTTCACAGGCCTTTGAGATAGAAGAGGTAAGCGAGCAGTTTCAACCTGTCGATAAGGGAACATTTGGCATGTTCCTTAAGGACAAATGGTATAAGCTTACAATAAACGATGATCTGAGAAGTGATGACCCAGTTGCAGGACTTGATGTTTCTCTCCTTCAGGATTATGTTCTCACACCTATTCTTGGCATTGAGGACCCACGTACTGATAAACGTATAGATTTTGTAGGCGGAATCAGAGGACTTGGCGAGCTTGAGAGAAGATGCCATACAGATATGGTACTGGCATTTTCAATGTATCCAACATCTATAAATGAACTCTTTGAGGTTGCGGATGCTGGACTTCTCATGCCACCGAAATCCACATGGTTTGAGCCTAAGCTTAGAAGTGGTATATTTATCCATAAGATTTAACATTTTAGATTCTAAAATATATGAATAAGCCGTCTGCTGTTTTGCTTGCAGAACGGCTTATTTTTGTATATACTTGTGACGAGTGTTTATATAACACATGAACTATGTTATATATATTTTGACATATATTTTGGTGCTAGATAAAGGAGATTGTGATGAATTCAAGGAGAAAAGCTGTATTTGCTATAAATTGGATGGAGGTTGAGGCACTTACTCAGGCGAGACATGATAATCCTCATCACATTCTTGGAATTCATGAATGCATTGATGATGTTTATGTTAATGTATATCTTCCAGATGCAAAGGTAGTCAAAATTACAGATATAACAGAGGGAAAGACATATTCTCTTATTTCTGAACGATATGAAGGGTTCTATTCTATTAGACTTAAAGATAAGAAGCTTTTTGATTACAGGGTTAAGGCTAAGTTTATAGATGGCCACGAGGAGACATTTATCGACCCTTATACCTTTGAACCTGTAATTGATCCTATCGATATAAGCGAGTTTAATGAAGGACTTCATTACAATATCTATGATAAGCTCGGTGCTCATCCAATGACTGTCGACGGTGTATATGGAACACTTTTTGCAGTTTGGGCTCCAAATGCTGAAAGAGTTTCGGTTGTTGGTAACTTCAATAACTGGGATGGCCGTAGATATCAGATGAGAAAACTCGACTATTCAGGCATTTTCGAGCTATTTATCCCAGGG
>CAMHCL010000110.1 GCA_946183625.1 uncultured Lachnospiraceae bacterium | reverse complement strand
AAAACAGTGTGACGCTATCCTTGCAATGCGTCTTCAGAAGCTGATCGGTCTTGAGGTTGATATTCTTAAGAAGGAACTGGAAGAGGCTGAGAAGAAGCTGGCTAAATACACAAAGCTGCTTGGTTCAAGGGCTGCCATGAAGAAGCAGATGATCGCTGATATCGAAGAGCTTAAGAAGAATTATGTGATTCCTAGAAGAACTGCTATAGAGGATCTCGGTGAAGTAGTGGTTGAGAAGGAAGAGGTTGTTGCTACTGAGGAAACAGTGCTTCTTGATAGATTCTTCTACATCAAGTCTGCTCCTCGTGCTGTATTTGAGAAAAATCCTGATGTGGCCAGAAAATTTGAAGTGAATTGTATGTCTACTGACAGGATAGCAATTTTCGACAGCGATGGAATGGTACATATAATCCGAGTGTCTGACATTCTTAAAAAACAGACTAAGAAGGATAAGAAGTTCAGAATTAATGATAAGGGTATTCAGATTTTTGAATTCTGTGGAATGAATCATGGTGCAGATGTTGTTGCCATGATGAATGTTGATGATTTTAAAGCTGGAACTAATCTGGTATTTGTAACTGCAGAGGGTAAGGCTAAGAGAGTAGAATCTGCAGTTTATGATATAACACGTAAGGACTCAGCTGCCATAAAGGCATCTGTAGTTTATGTTGGTTATGAAAAAGAATATATAGTTGCTGAATCTGAAAATGGTTATTCGATTAAGGTTAGAAGTGATGAGATACCTGTTCAGGGGAAGGGCGCCGGTGGTGTTGCCCTTCTGTCACTACGCCGTGGTGACCGTGTAGCAAGTGCTGTATCTGCTGGTAATGATGAAGTGTTTAATGGAATATCTCTTTCAGATATGAAGGCTGTAAAACGTGGCGGTAAGGGCAATAAGAAGAGTGGTAAAGCCCAGGCTGCCGATAAAAATGAAGGTTAGGGGGTGAGTTGACGTGGCTGTTAAGAAGAATGATTCATATGATTCCGAATCCATAAAGGTCCTTAAGGGTCTTGAGCCTGTCAGACTCAGACCTGGTATGTATATAGGTAGTACAGGAAGAACAGGCCTTAATCATCTGGTACAGGAAATAATAGATAATGCAGTAGATGAGCATCTGGCTGGATTCTGTAAGAATATATATGTATCTCTTAATGAAGATGGATCTGCAACTGTTGAGGATGACGGCAGAGGTATTCCTGTTGATCTCCATCCAACTGAAAAGAAGAGTGCAGAAAGAGTTGTATTTACAGTGCTGCATTCAGGTGGTAAGTTCAATGATTCAGTTTATAAGATAAGTGGTGGCCTCCATGGTGTTGGTTCTGCCGTTGTAAATGCACTGTCTAAAAAGCTTATAGTAGATGTATATAGAGATGGAAATGTATATCATGATACCTATGAGTATGGAAAGCCTAAAACTAAGCTGATTGATGGTCTGCTACCAAGTGAACCAGCGGTTCCAGCTAAGAAGACAGGTACCAGGGTGACTCTTTATCCGGATGATACTATTTTTGAAACTGTAAAGTTTAAGTCCAGTGCAATCCGTCAGCGAATTAAGGAAACCTGTTATCTGAATCCAGAGCTAACAATTACATTTGAGAATAAGAGAGATGGATATCCACCTGAAGTGTTCCATCAACCGGGCGGACTTACAGCCTTTGTTGAAGATATATCTAAGGATATGACTAAGACTTCACCTTTTGTTTCTCTATCAGGTGAGAAGAATGGTATTCAGGCTGATATTGTATTTGTCTGTACCGAGGATGGAGATGAAAATGTAATTGGATTTACCAATAACATTACTAATCCTGAAGGTGGTACTCATGTTTCTGGATATAAGGCTGCGTTTGCTAAGATCATCAATAATTATGCACGTAATGAACTTGGTGTTCTTAAGGAGAAGGATAGTAATCTGTCCGGTGCTGATATCAGACAGGGTATACAGGCCATCGTTTCTGTAAAACACCCTGATCCTCAATTTGAAGGTCAGACCAAGACAAGGCTTTCAAATACAGATGTTACACCTGCAGTGGATGCTATTATGAGAGAGCAGCTTACTGTATATTTTGACAGAAACTATGATGTGCTGAAGGATATAGTTGACAGAGCTGTCGAGACTGCAAAGGAAAAGGCGAAGAATAAGACTAAGATAAATCTTAATAAATTCTCCTTCGAGGGTAATGGAAAGCTTGTAAGACAGGAGAGTAATGAGGCTGACAAATGTGAGATTTTCATCGTAGAGGGTGATTCCGCTGGTGGCTCTGCTAAATCAGCACGTAACAGAAAGTATCAGGCGATACTACCTCTTAGAGGAAAAATCCTTAATGTAGAGAAAGTTCCTGTATCAAAGGTTCTTGAGAATGCAGAGATTAAAGCTCTTATAAATGCCTTTGGATGTGGCTTCTCACAAGGCTTTGGAAATGATTTTGATATAAATAAGCTTAATTATGATAAGATCATAATCATGACTGATGCGGACGTGGATGGTGCACATATTGCAACACTTCTCCTTACATTTTTCTATAGATTTTATCCTGATCTCATAACAGAGGGGCATGTATATATCGCCATACCACCTCTTTACAGAGTTGGAGAGGGTAAGAATATCAAGTATCTCTATTCAGATGATGAACTTGAGAAGTACAGAGCAAATCATAAGAATAAGTTTGTGATCCAGAGATATAAGGGACTTGGTGAAATGGATGCCAGCCAGCTGTTTGAGACAACTATGGATCCTGAACACAGAGTCTTAAAACAGGTTATGATCTCGAGCCGTGCAGAAGCAAGCTCAATTACAAGTACTCTTATGGGTACAGAGGTTGCACCTCGAAGAAAATATATAGAAGAGAATAGTAAGGAAGCAAATATAGACACCTAACTGATTTGCATTACATTTACCCAAGGGGACAGTCCTTTTTGGTAAATAATAGGAGCATATATGAATAAAGAAACAAAGCAACTTATTATTTCATTCATATTTCTCACTTTGGGAAGCGTAGTAGCTGCATTTGCTCTTGAGGAATTCCTGGTACCTAACAAGGTTTTTGATGGCGGTGTTACAGGTATTTGTATGATTCTCAACCATTTTATTCCTGTTAAGCTTGGTTTATTGGTTATCATTATAAATATTCCGTTCATTATGGTCGGTTTGAAGAAGCTTGGAAAAATGTTTATCATTAAAGCAATCTACAGTCTGATTGTATTTTCTGTCATGACGACTATTTTCGAACCTGTACCAGAACTGACGGACGATATAATCCTTGCTGTTACGTTCGGAGCAGTGTTCCTTGGTATTGGAGTCGGACTCGTACTACGTGGTGGTGGAGTGCTGGATGGTACGGAAATCGTAGCTGTTATGCTCAGCAGGAAGCTATCTATATCAACCGGACAGATAATACTTATATTTAATGTTGTCATCTACTTCGTAGCCGGTTGCGTATTCGGCCTGGATAGAGGTATGTATTCACTCCTTATGTATTTTATAACCTCTAAGGTTATAGATATTGTTGAGATTGGATGGAATAACACTAAGGCTGTTATGATCATTACTGACAAGGGTAAGGTCTTGGCTGATGAAATATACAAACAGCTCGGAAGAACGGTTACATTCATGAAGGGCGAGGGCCTTGTCAGCAAGGATGAGAAGGATATCCTTTACTGTGTTGTAACCAGAGCTGAAATACATGATCTAAAGAATATAATTAATAATGCCGGAGGAAGTTCTTTCTCTGCAATATCAGATGTGTCTGAGATAATCGGGCGTCATATAAAAACCGGAGAATAATTTCTTTTTATGGAAAATCTATCGATAAAGTGATAGAATAGGTGATGTTTTTGAAATTACCAGGGAGGTTAAATGAAATGAAAGACGAAACAAAATGCCTACATGCCGGATATACACCGGGAAATACTGAACCAAGAGTATTACCTATAGTACAGAGTACTACTTACAGATTTGATACTACTCAGGATATTGCTGATGTATTTGATGATCCTACTAAGGCTCTCATCTATTCAAGATTCGCTAATCCTACAGTTATGGCTGTAGAAGAGAAGGTTAATCAGCTTGAGGGTGGTGTTGGTGCTATGGCAACTTCATCTGGTCAGGCTGCATCACTTCTTTCAATTCTGAATATCGCTCAGGCTGGTGACAGCTTTGTATCTGTTTCTGAAATATATGGCGGTACTATCAACCTGTTTGCTTATACTCTTAAGAAGCTTGGAATAGAGTGTATCTTCGTAAATCAGGAAATGTCTGATGAAGAGATTAAGGCAGCATTCAAGCCTAATACAAAGTGTGTATTTGGTGAGACACTTGCTAATCCTTCACTTACCGTATTTGATATTGAGAGATTTGCGAATATAGCTCACGAAAAGGGAGTACCACTTATCGTAGATAATACATTTGCAACACCTATATTATGTAAACCATTTGATTTTGGTGCTGATATTGTTGTTCATTCTACAACAAAGTATATGGATGGACATGCTGTTCAGGGCGGTGGTATGATCGTTGATAGTGGTAAATTCGATTGGACAAATGGTAACTTCCCTGAACTGGTTGAGCCAGATGAGAGTTATCATGGAACTTGCTATGTAAGAGATTATGGAAAGATGGCTTATATACTTAAAGCTCGTATGCAGCTGATGAGAGACTTTGGTTGTTATCCTGCAGCTCATTCAGCATTTCTTCTTAATCTCGGACTTGAGACACTTCCAATCCGTATGGAACGTCATTTTGAAAATGCACTTCAGGTTGCTAAGTTCCTGAAGGAAAGCGAATATGTTGAGTCAGTTACTTTCCCTGCACTTGAGGATGACAAGAATCATGAGCTTGCATTAAAGTATCTTGGTGGTAAAGCTTGTGGAGTAATCTCATTCGTTATAAAGGGCGGAAGAGAAAAAGCTATGAAGTTTATGGACAGCCTTAAGCTTGCATCTAATGAAGTTCATGTTGCTGATATTAGAACATGTGTTCTTCATCCAGCTAGTGAGACACATAGACAGCTTACAGATGAACAGCTTGTAGCAGCCGGTATTGAAGGTGGAATGATCAGACTCTCTGTAGGCCTTGAGAATATAGATGATATCATTGCAGATATCAAAAATGGATTTGCTGCAATGCAATAATAGTAAATGAGGTTTATATTTTGAGTTCCAATAATAGAAAGTCTCCACAGAAGAGATCTGGTTACAGAAACCATAGTGGGGCAAGACCAAACGGACAACAGAATAATAAACGTAAAGCT
>CAMHCL010000109.1 GCA_946183625.1 uncultured Lachnospiraceae bacterium | reverse complement strand
CTGGTGAAGAATGGTATGGATGCCAGTACATTTACCGACATCCTTAATGATGCTTACTATCCGGATATGTTAAACAAGCGGGGAGATTATCGCCCCGCTTATTCTGATAAAGTAAAGGAAGTGCTGGACTGTGCATTTGATGAGTCCAGAATACTCAGAATGAAGCAGGTGGGTACTGAGCACATTTTACTTGCACTTATCAAGGTTAAAAATGTACCGGCTGTGAGTCTTCTGATCAAGAAGAACATAGGTATCGAGAGATTATACATCGATCTTATGACTGCCAGCGGCATCAATCCGGATGTGGCAAAGAAGGATTATGCCAGTCAGAAGAAGGGCAAGGAAAGCAAGAAGCCTAAGAACAGCATGATCGCCAAGTACTGTAGAAATGTTAATCAGGAGGCGGCTGCGGGCAAGCTGGATCCAGTTGTTGGAAGACAGGATGAGATATTCAGGATCATGCAGATACTCAGCAGAAGACTGAAGAATGATGCGTGTCTTGTTGGTGAGCCTGGAGTTGGTAAAACTGCAGTTGTAGAAGGGCTGGCACAGCTCATAGTTGATGGAAATGTGCCGGATGCCCTGATGAACAAGAAGATAATGAGCCTTGATATATCGGGAATGGTTGCAGGTTCCAGATATAGAGGCGATTTCGAGGAAAGGCTGAAGAATACTATCGCAGAGGTTAAGGAGAGAGGAGATATAATCCTCTTTATCGACGAGCTGCACACCATAGTTGGTGCAGGTGGTTCTGAGGGAACTACAGATGCTTCAAATATTCTTAAGCCGGCACTTTCAAGGGGCGAGATTCAGGTTATCGGTGCAACTACCATAACTGAGTACAGAAAGTACATAGAGAAGGATGCTGCCCTTGCCAGAAGATTTCAACCGATAACTATAAATGAACCTACTCCGGAAGAAACTGTTGAGATCATTCATGGTCTTGCTTCCAGGTATGAAATGTTCCATGGAGTGGATATAAGTGATGAGGCTGTAACTGCTGCAGTTGAAATGTCTGTCAGATATATAAATGACAGAAAGCTTCCGGATAAAGCTATAGACCTTATCGATGAAGCTTCAGCCAAGAAGAAACTGGATCAAACTAAGAAGAAAGTTAAGAACGACAAGAAGAATAAGAGGGCTCTTCTTGAGGAAGAACTGGAGCTGGCTATTAAGAGTTCTGATTTCAGAGAAGCTACCAAGATCAGAAAGAAGATAGAACAGTACGACAAGAGAGAGAAGGCGAATCTTCAGGAGAAGGAGAGCAACTCTTCAGAGATTCCTGCACTGGATGAAGAGGATATAGCTGATGTAGTTTCAGTATGGACTGGAATTCCAGTTTCTAAGCTGAATGAGTCAGAGACCGCAAGGCTGCTTAAGCTTGAGGATGAACTTCATAAGAGAGTTATAGGTCAGGATGAGGCTGTTACTGCTGTAGCCAGATCTGTAAAGAGGGGAAGAGTGGGACTTAATAATCCTAAGAGACCTATCGGTGCATTTCTTTTCCTCGGACCAACAGGTGTTGGTAAGACAGAACTCTCTAAAACTCTGGCAGAGGCGCTTTTCGGAGATGAGAAGAACCTCATAAGAGTTGATATGTCTGAATATATGGAGAAGCATAGTGTATCTAAAATGATAGGCTCTCCTCCAGGTTATGTAGGATTTGAAGAGGGTGGACAGCTTGCTGAACAGGTGAGACGTCGTCCTTACAGTGTTGTGCTTTTTGATGAGGTGGAGAAGGCTCATCCAGATGTATTTAATATACTTCTACAGGTGCTGGATGACGGTATGATAACTGATTCTCAGGGCAGGACAACTGATTTTAAGAACACCATTATTATAATGACTTCTAATCTCGGAGCTAACCGTATTATAGATCCTAAGACATTGGGATTTACTGCAGAAGAAAAGACAGCTGACGAGAATCACGAGGAAATGAAGGAAGCTGTAATGGAAGAGGTTAAGAGAACATTTAAACCAGAGTTCCTGAACAGGCTTGACGATATTATCGTATTCAGATCCCTGAGTGAGGAAGAGATTAAGGCAGTAACCATGCTTCTTCTGAGAGAATTAAAGAAGAGGGCCAAGGATAACCTGGGCATACGCCTCTCTTATGGAAAGACTCTCGTGAATTATATTTTCAAGAAAGGATATGACAGAAAGTATGGTGCGAGACCTCTCAAGAGAGCTATACAGACTTATGTTGAGGACCCGCTTTCAGATGAGATACTGAAGGGCAGATTCTCAGAGGGAGATACTGTCAGAATATCAGTTAAAAACGATGAATTAATTATAGAAAAATAGTATTAATTTTGTTATGATAAAGATGTGAAGGTATACTTCAGAATTATTAACTACCGAAGGTAGACTTAGGAGGAACAAATTATGGCGGTTATCGATGAACTTATCCGCGAAGAGGAAAATGGGGCACTTAGCTTTGGTAATTACAAGCTGGACTCTAAGACTAAGAAAGACGGCTTCATGTACCACGGCGACAGCTACAAGATCAAAACATTTAACGAGATAACTAAGCTTGAAAAAAATGGTATGTTTGTATATGAGTCAGTTCCAGGAACAGCTGTTCATGGATTCATGGCTACTGCAGATAAAGTAAGATTCAATGTAGAGGGTGACCAGGATGCACAGGTTACTCTGGAACTTGAAGCTGAACAGGATTACAAGGTTCATGTTGATGACGTATATGTTGGCAAGATGAAGACCAACCTGGGCGGTAAGCTGAATATAAGCGTGGAACTTGAGGATAACGAATCAGTTTCAGTTTATATCGAGAAGGTTTAATTTGATTAATTATTAAGCAGGCCCGTAAGGGCCTGCGTTTTGTATGTGAGGTATATATGGCAAAGCAGAAGGAAGTGTATTTCTGTAAGGAATGTGGATATGAGTCCTCCAAGTGGATGGGAATGTGTCCGGCCTGCAGACAATACAATACATTTGTTGAGGAGAAGGTCAGAGAGACCAAAAGCGGGAAGACAAAATCTATTATGGACAGACCACGTCCTGCTAGTCTTAAGAATGTATCCTCGGCAGAAGAGACAAGGATTCATACTCATATAGATGAGCTGGACAGAGTGCTGGGTGGCGGCATTGTTAAAGGATCCCTTGTTTTAGTTGGCGGTGATCCGGGAATTGGTAAATCTACGCTTCTTCTTGAAATGTGCAGAAACCTGGTGAAGGAAGATGTAAAGGTTTTATATGTATCCGGAGAGGAATCCATGTCACAGATAAAGTCCAGAGCAGTAAGACTTGGTATTACTGCAGGTAGTGAGATGGAAGAGAGACTAATGCTTCTCAGTGATAATGATTTGGATAATATAGAGCAGTCCATAGAGGAACTAAAATCAGAGATAGTCATAGTTGACTCCATTCAGACTATAGAGTCATCGAATCTTGATGCAGCACCTGGAACCGTATCCCAGGTCAGAGAGGTTACGTCCCGCCTTATGCAGATAGCAAAGGGAATGAACTGTGCTGTATTTATAGTAGGCCATGTAACTAAGGAAGGAACAGTTGCAGGACCTAGAACATTGGAACACATGGTTGACTCGGTTCTATATTTCGAAGGAGATGAGAATGCCGGCTTCAGACTTCTCAGAGCCAACAAGAACAGATTTGGTTCTACAAATGAGATAGGCGTTTTCAATATGACAGATTCGGGTCTGGAAGAAGTAAATAATCCTTCTCAAATGTTCCTGACAGGAAGACCGAAGGGGGCTTCGGGTTCAGCAGTCGTCAGCACCATTGAAGGTACCAGAGCCATTCTTGTAGAGATTCAGGCACTGTGTTCAGATTCCAGCTTTAATATGCCTAGAAGAACATCTGTAGGCCTAGATTATAACAGAGTTAATCTTCTTATAGCTGTACTTGAGAAGAGAGCAAATATGTCCTTGTCCGGATGCGACTGCTACGTAAATATAGCAGGCGGAATGCGCATTAACGATCCATCCGTAGATCTTGGAATTCTCTGTGCCATAGCATCCTCCTTCAGGGACAGAGCTATACCTGAAGATATGGTCATAATAGGAGAGATAGGACTTGCCGGTGAAATCCGCGGAGTCCGCAATGTAGTACAGAGAGTGAAAGAAGCTGTAAAGCTCGGCTATTCCAGAGTTATCGTTCCAGCCTCCAACCGCTCCAAAGAACTCGACGGACTTGATGCAGAGATATCATATGTATCAAATATCGGTGACGCACTCTCAGTTATATAGGAAACTGCATAAAGAAAAATTTACAAAACCATAATACGAAAAAACAGCACATATCTGCGAGGAACCATGTAGCGATGTCTGGTTCTTTGGCTGCGTATTTTGCAGCCTTAGAACCGCTACATCGCGATTTGAGGCGCGAGACGCGTGACGAGCAGATATGTGCTGTTTTTCGTATATATTTTTTGAAATGTTTTTTATAATCTTACTGTACACTCTTAAAAGCCTTCAGCAGCTCTTCATAAGTCTCATAAGCCGGATAGTCCGGATAATCAGCCTTAATCTGATCTGTAGTTCTGAACAGGAATCCGGCCTTGCCAGCCTGGATCATGGACAGATCGTTGAAGCTGTCGCCTGTTGCGATCGTATCGAAGCCGCAGCTCTGAAGTGCAAGTACTGTAGTAAGCTTTGACTTCTCGCAACGCATCTTGAAACCTGTGATGGTGCCATCCTCTGCAACCTCAAGTGTATTACAGAAGAGTGTAGGCATACCCAGCTTAACCATAAGCGGCTTTGCGAACTGTTCAAATGTATCGCTGATGATTATAGTCTGCATTGTGAGTCTTAATTCGTCCAGGAATTCCTTTGCACCAGGTAGTGGATCGATGGTAGCGATAGTGTCCTGGATTTCCTTAAGTCCAAGTCCATGCTCTTTAAGTATATCTATACGATAATTCATTAATTTGTCATAGTCCGGTTCATCTCTTGTGGTTCTCTTAAGCTCTGGAATACCGGTTGCTTCAGAGAAAGCTATCCATATCTCAGGAACTAGAACTCCCTCTAAGTCTAAACAAGCTATGTTCATACCCATTGTCTGACCTCCATATAAAAGTCCAAATAAGTGGACGTAAATTTTCTAACTTTCGTATTATATCAGAAGAATTCTGTAAAAGCAAAAACTTTAAAATAATAACCTGTTATGTTAAAATGTAACTGTTTTTTTGCAGGAGGGAAATGTTATGGAATTCGATACATTTAACAAAGAAGACGACATGAAGAAAACCTTTACATATGTAGGACTCAGCTATTCA